>NZ_JBDPLX010000016.1:0-155928 GCF_039871815.1 Micromonospora sp. B9E7 | reverse complement strand
TGACTAACTGAGTGACGACCACGACGGACGCCGGTGGACAAACATGCACGGCTGAGGATCGTCGCAGCAGCTTAGCCCGGGAACGGCGGCAGGTCAGAGAGCCGTGTTGGTTGCCTGGGGGTCAAGGAGTCCGCGGCTTTGGCGATACGTCGAGCGCAGTCATGTGGAAGGCCGCCGCTGGCTGGCTAGGTTGCCATCCCTCAGCCAGAGCCTTGCGGACGACCGCCGCAACCGTCGACGGAGTACAGGGACCGACTGGCCACCAATCCAGTTGCTCGGATGGTCCTGAGGCATGCTGACCAGCATCACGCTGCCCTTGCAGTCGGCTTGCTCGATGGCGAGTGTTAGTGGTCGCTCGCAGAGCGCTTGGGCGTAGGTTGGCTTCCCGCGCACTCGCCACTTGAAGACGATGCCATCGACCGTGATGAGCCGTGAGCCCTTCTTGGTCAACGCCATGTCGATCCCCTTGCGGTCGGCTGCCGGGTGCCGGCAGCTAACCACGCCGTGCCGGGCCGTGGGGCACACAGGGGGCACAAGACACCGTGAACGTCGTCAAGCAGCGAGCGGCCATGGCAGCCCGAGACAGCTTGTGAACAGGTGTCGGACAACATCGCCGCTGGTAGCGCGGCAGCGGCGCCCAGTCCGCTTCAACTCACCTGCGTCCAGCCGCCGCCGGGCGTTTGTGCCGTGCTGGGTTCGCCAGGTGGGGAGGGTTAGCTTCTAAGTCGTGAATAGGACGGGTTGGTTGCGGGCGTTGCTGGATAGGGGTACCAGGGATCGTCCCGAGAAGTCCGCAGACGCCGAGCCCTTCGCACCGGAGTGCATGTCGCTGCTTGAGTTGGCCCGGCTGCTCGCTGGTCGGGAGTACAGCGAGAGAGTTGCCAGTGCATATGTCGAGGTGGTGACCTTCGCATCGGCTGACGAAATCGTGGCGATGCTGGAGGTGACGCTGGAGGAGGACTGGATAGGTCTTCCGGTCTGGGCGCGAAACCTCGCGTTCCGGCTGGCCTGCCTTCAACGGCCGGAGGATGCCGAACTGTTGCGTGTGGCGGCCAGCGACCTACATGCTTTCGGTCCCGACTGGGATGCCAAAGCTGCGGAGCTTCACAGTCGGGCAGACCGATTGGAGGCCGGGCAGGAAGAGAGCCTTCCCTGACTTCTCTGCTCCTGGGTGGTCGTCCTGGTGCTGTCGGCAGCAACGGCGACAGCAACCGGCCCGGACGTGGACAGCCGGCAACGACCGGGCGCGGGCGGTCGCCCGAGGTTACAGACACAGACGGACGCCACCGGACGAGATGAACAGAGCTTGTAAGCGAGATGTCGCGGGCGTGGCGGCCGGCTCTGCGAGAGATCTACTCAGCGACGAAGACGCCAACGCCGGGTAGCGTTTCGGTCATCCCTTTGATCCGTAGGACCTGCATGGCACGGTCGATTACCGGCTCGGTGACCCCGTAGTGCTCGATCAGCTCTCGCCGGCTGGGCAGCTTGGAGCCGGGCTGGAACTCGCCTGACGCGATGCGTTCGGCGAGGTCGTCGGCAATCTGCTCGTAGCGGTAACGCGGTGGCACGTGGTTCTCCTCGGTTGGCAACACGAGTAGACCACCTACGTCAGCCCTTGACTACCCAACGGTACCTATGGGAGGTTGCCGAGGAGGTCGATTCCCTCGGTTGGCGCTGTGGGCCGTCCTCGCCGGCGTGGATGTTCGGCGCGTCCCCCGCGTTCGGGCATCCACGCCTCCAGATTGCTCTGGCACAAGGAGACGGCAGTGCTCCCTTCGGCAAGGACAGGGGCAGGCCCTGGCGCGAGCGGGCGAGGCGAGCCAGTGAAGCGAGTTTCGTACGACGAATACGTGCTGGCGGTGGCGCTGACTCTCGCTCGCCGTCATCGGCCAGTCTGGTCCTGGCGACACTGGCGGCGTATCTGCCGCTGCGGAGGCGAGTTGCCATGTCGAAGTCGCCATCGCATCCCGATCAACCGCGGCCACTGGCCGAGCCAGGATGGCCCGCAGTGACGACTCACCACCCGATCCTGCCGGCTTGGACGTGCGGCGGCTGTCCGGGGGAGTGGCCATGCCCGACCCGGTGCCAAGAGCTGCGAGCCGAGTACGACCGAGCCCCGGTGTCACTGGCCCTCTACTTGGCTGCCCAACTCGTCGACGCCGCCCAAGACCTGGCCCACGTTCCCGCCGGTCACCTGCATTACCGCTTCCTCGGCTGGACCCGATGAGCATCCTGCGACGCGGTGACGAGAAGTTCCACTACAGCGACGGCTCCCATAAGTGGATCGCCCCGGACCCGGACTACGACCAGGAGGTCTGGGACGAGCAGGTCCGCCAACACAAGCATGGACACCTGAGAAACGTGCATTCGCAGGTGCGGGTCCAACGCCTCGTTTGATGCCAGCAGTACAGCAGCGAAGTACAGCAACGGTCCCGGCCGAACCGAGCCGAGAAGCGCGCGAGCAGGCCGTCTGACCTCGCATCAAACCCGAGCCGACCGGCTTGCCGAGAGTTCACACCGAAGAGGTCGCTGGTTCGATACCAGCATCGCCCACTCTCAGTTTTTACAGGTCAGAGGCCGCTTCCCGGTTCGCAGAGAACCGGTATCGGTGGCGGTGGTCCAGCCAGCCGCCCTGCGTCGGTGCCGTCAACTGGGGCTGATCGCACCGGGTGCGGCTTCGCCGTCGCTGGTGGCCGGCGGTGCGTTGACGAGAACCTCCATCAGATCGTGCAGTTGTCGGGTAAGAGCGTCTTGATCCATGCCGGCGAGTGCCGGGGTCGCGATGACCTTTCGCATCAGCCACACTCCGGCGATCAGGGAGAGAAGCAGTTCCGCGCGTGGGGCGGCATCGGGCCCGGGCAGGATGTCGGTCAGGTGCCGCCCGACGTGATTTTCGATGCCCGTGCGGATGATCTCGGCGGCTCGTGGATTGGCTGCGGATCGCAACATCAGCAGGAACGGGTCGAGGTCGTCTGCGTCTGGTGAGGTCCGCTCAGCAAGCCTGGTGGCCGTCCGTTCGCTCAGCTCGCTCGGGTCGTTGCTGATGACGGTTCGCGGCGCGAACGCGCGGTCGACGGCCTCGGCGAACAGCTGTTCCTTGGAGCCAAAGTAGCGGTTGACCAGCATTGCGGTCACTCCGGCGGCCCCGGCGACCTCGCGTACGCCGGCACCGTCGTAGCCGAGGCGGGTGAATGCCTCTATCGCTGAGTTCAGGATCGCCTCGCGGGTGGCGCTGGCGTTGCGCCGTCGCGGGCCGACGCCGGATTCGTCTGTGTCTACCGTCACGTCTACGAGTGTAGACTACTCGGGGTTGGTCATGTCTACAGTCGTAGACATACCAGCCTGACGAGTGAGGAAGAGGAGAAGCGATGGACCTGCAACTGAACGGCAAGCGTGCCCTGGTGACGGGCTCGAGCTCCGGGCTCGGTGAGGCGATGGTGCGACTGCTCGCCGCCGAAGGCGCTCAGGTGATCGTGCACGGACGGAGTGAGAAGCGGGCCACGGCGGTGGCCGAAGCGGTCCGCGCAGTCGGCGGGAAAGCCGACATCGCCCTCGGTGACCTCACCACGGACGAGGGTGCGGACGCGGTAGCCACGGCGGCGCTGGCCGGAGGCCCGGTCGACATCCTGGTCAACAACGCCGGTGCCTACAAGCACCTCTCTTGGACCGACGCCACGGCGGACTCCTGGCGCGAGACCTACGAGGGAAACGTGATCTCCGGCGTACGGATGATCCAGCGACTTGTGCCTGCCATGCGCGAGCGTGGCTGGGGGCGTGTGATCACCATTGGTGGCGGCCTCGCGACCCAGCCGTTGTTCCAGCACCCGCAGTACAACGCCACCCTCGCCGCCCGACACAACCTGGCGGTCTCACTCGCGCGGGAACTGAGGGGTACCGGCGTGACGTCCAACATCGTCGCGCCCGGCGCGATCCTCGTCGAGGCGGTCAAGGACCTGCTGATCGAGATTGCTCCCGAGCGGGGCTGGGGCGAGACCTGGGAGCAGATTGAGCAGGACGCGACGAACGAGTTGGTGCCCAACGATGTCGGGCGACTCGGCCGGCCGGACGAGATCGCCACGGCGGTCGCGTTCCTCGCCAGCCCGCTGGCCGGATACATCAGTGGCGCCAACATCCGCGTCGACGGGGGCCACATCCGCAACGTCACCTGACCCCCCGGGCGCCCATTGCTGCCACGGACTGATGACCTGTGGCGGTGCTGGTGGGCGTACGAAACATCCATGCGGCAGTTGTTGACGCTGTGGGCCTGAGCGGTACCGGTCACGCCCACAGCCGCCCCCTCGGGTCGGTGAGCGGACGGTCTCATGTGCTGGTCGCACGGCATCCGATAGTGGACACATCCCCCTGCGCACCGATCTGGCAAGAGCAGACTCAAAAGGAAATAGACGATGAGCGACGATGTTCGAGTGATCGCCGACATGGCGTACGACGCCCTGATCCAAGGGTTCCAGACCGGTTCGTGGGAGAGCTTCTTCGACCTGTTTGACGATGAGGTGGACGTGATCCTCCCGGCCCCGCAGACCGGTCACTTCACCGGGGTCGAGGGGCGCAAGAAACTGGTCGGCTTCTTCAGCGTGTTCGCACCTGGTGCCAGCCGCTTCGACATGGTCGAGGTGATTTCCAGGACCGTAGCCGAGGATCGCGTCGTCTTCGAGGACTGGGCTCGGGGTGTCTTCTTCAACGAGCCGTACGCGGCCCGTCACTGCATCCACTTCATGGTTCGAAACGGCAAGGTCGTCGGCTTCCACGAATATAACCGACCGCTCGACTGAGCCCGGCTGGTCGAGGGGCTTTGATCAGGCAAATGCTGGGTTACCAAGGACTGGAAGCCCAGCGGGGTGTGTTCGGGAGCCCGCCCCTAATGAGCGGGCTCCCGTGCCGCGCACGTCGAGCGCCGGTACGACTCGGGCGTCCCGCTGAGGGTGGTCAGCCCGCCCGCAGCGTGCTCACCGCCGACAGGTCCGCGACGCGCGGCTCGTCGGGTACGACGAGCGACGCCAACGGCGGGACCGGCGCGGGCGTCCGCGCCGGCGTCCTCGCGCGGCACGGCGCCGGGGCGTGGCTCAGTCCCAGCGTGTCGCCGCCCCCCAGGCCGTGGCCGTGCCGACCGCCAACAGGACCGCCACGGCGACGAGCAGCGCCGAGCCTGTAGCTCCGTCGGCCTGGCACCGGTGGCGGCGGACCGTCCTGGAGGCTGCCTGCTCCACGCACGTCTACCGCTGACGCCCCATTTGTCAGGGCGCTCTCCGACCGATCGATCCTGCTAAGTGCCGGCGCGGCAGCTACGGACCGAGAACACGCAGTCGGCCCGGTCGTCGTACGAGGTTGAGTGGTGAGTGGTGGGTGGCGTGCGACCGCGGGACGATGTTCTCGATCAGTTAGGTTGCCGGCGTGGAGATCCAGGTGCTGGAAGGTGCGCTCGTTGAGGTGCCGACGGCCGACGCCAGAGGCGTGGACCGGCGGGCGTTCGGCGAGTTCGTGGGGCCGCATGGCGAGCTGGCCTCGTACGCGTTCGGCTGGACGACCGGCTCGGACCCGCACGTTGCCCGTCTGTCCGTAGGGATTGGTGCCGGTAATCCTGGGGGTGGCACCTTCCATGCCGTCGTCTTCGCGAACGACGGTTCTCACGCGTTCTCCCTCGTCGACGAGCCGTTCGAGCGGGTCCCGCAGGGCGGTCCGGACCTGACAGCGGAGCAGTCGCGTGCCCACGAGGACCTGCCGTTCGTCTGGTGGGTCACCGACCACGTCGTGCAGCACGACCGGCGAGCCTGGTGGATGCGGCACTGGCTGCTGGGCACCGTCTGTATCCAGACCCCTGAAGTGTTCGAACGCCGTGAGCCTGTTCTGTTCGTCAGTCACGACGCGGACGACGGAGTCTGGCAGTTGATCGGCGCCTCCGACGCGAGCGGCAGCAACGGCAAAGTCGGGCACCTGCACCATGCCGCTGACGAGGACCCCAGCCTGATCGATGTTCTTGACCTGCCACGCGGGCGCAGCGTGGTACGCGCGGGCGTGGGACACCCCTGGACCGGCCACGTCTAACCCGATCGAGGACTCTCTCACCGTCTCTCGGTCATAGCTGCTGGGAAGCGGTGTACCGGTCGCCGGGTCTGCCACTGTCGGTGCGCGATCGGCCGGGCTACAGGTTCCCGGACTCTGGCCAGTTGGACCAGTGCGTGTTGGGCGGCATGTCTGGTGCGTATCGCCCCACGTCTCCTGTCGTCAGCACGTCGGCGAGTTGGCGGAAGGTCATTGACTGACTGGGGAGTGTGTCCTGGAGAAGGTCTGGATGGTGCCACTGATCCAGCCGCATGATCTCTGGGATGTCGGCCGGGATGCGCTGTCGCAGCTCGACTTCGTCGGCCAGGAGCAACTCCCGGTGGCCCGGGACGAGCCGGCGAAACACGTCCACCAGTTCCTCGCCCCGATCAGCGGCTACCGCGATCCGCCGGCCTCGCACCACAATCGACGCTCCATCATAGACTTCGGGCTGGTCGACGTCCTCGATCTCGTCCCAGTTGTCGATCCGGCTGAGGAAGTCCTCGTTGCCGTAGCCGGGTTCGCCCTGGGTCAGACAGTTGCCGAAAATGTGAAGAACGTCGATGAGGTTGCCGGCCCTGGGCGAGTATCCCAACGCTTCCACGATGAGGGCCCACCGTTGCGCGTCGCGGTAGGCGTGAAGTCGGGCATCGACCGCGTAGTAGTAGCCGTGGCCCAGGTCAGGAAACATGAAGTCTGCGGCCGCGGTGTCGAGCTGGTCGAGAATCTCGGCGGAGCGCATGGTCATGCAGTGTATCCACGGGTTCTCCACCACGATCGGTGCGCGCGTCTGCCGCTGACAAGGCACGGCGATCGTGAGCTCGCCGTCGGCCCGGTGCCGGAGGCCGCCGCTCACCGCAGGGCCGTACAGCCTTACGTGCACGGCGGTGGTTCGATTGGTGGCGGCCGTCGAATTGCGCGGCGACGATGTGGCCGCCGAACTTCTTCGGCCGCAGGGCAGTGTGCTGAAGCGATCGCGCCTCAACTTGGACGCTGGTCATGGCGGGCGCGCGTTATGGTGACGGCCAGTTCGCTTCTGACGTAGGTGGGAACGGTGACTGGGGTTTCTCGTCGACACGTACTCGCTGGCGCCGCAGGCGTGGCCGTGACCGGTTTCGTAGGCTCCGCGGCCGGGGCCTCTGCGTTATCTCCTGCCCTGTTCGCCGTGGCCCATCCGGATGACGAGGTCCTGGGGATGGGCGTCGCTCTCGCCGAGCACCTGGCGGCCGGGCAGGACGTGCACCTGCTGTGGCTGTCGAGGGGGACGGCGTCCGGCGCTCGTGACCAGCTCAATGGCACCGCGTTGTCGGCCTGGTGGGGCGTCGCGCACGATCCCGCCGCGGAGGGCTATCAACCGCTGGGGGTGGATGAGTTCGGAGCGGCTCGGATCGCCGAGGGGACCGCCGCCGTACGGTGTCTGGCGGCTGGCACGGTGGGGACGCTTACCCTGCACGAGGCCGGGTTGCAGGACGGGGCGATCACGCAGGCCGACGCGGAGGCGGCGATCGTCGCTGTCGCCGACCGGATCGCGCCCGGTGGTCCGGTGCGGATCAAGACGCACTCGCACATCGTCGACAACCACCCGGACCATATCGCCGCCGGCCGCGCCGCCCGTGCGCTGCACGATGGCAATCCGAACCGGTTCGGCGACCTGCGGCAGTACATTCTGCCGCCGTACTGGTCGGACCCCCGGCTCAGCCAGGTCAGTGAGTCCTGGGACGTCCCGACCGACGCGGGCATCACCCAGCGGGTACGAAACGCCAGTCGCGCGTACGGCGCCTGGTCACCCGCGCTCGGCTCGTTCGCCATCGGCTGGCACAGCGTCCCCAGCTTCTTTTCCACACTCGACGCCAACCCGCGCTGCCTGCTGCACCTCTGACGCCTCATCGACGCTCTGCCGTTCGTCGCCGGAATCGAGGTCATCGGCGTCGAGGCGCCGCTTGACGTACCTGTGGAACTATTCGGATGGGATCGTCCGGGTGGCTTGGACGGCCCGGCGCAGCCGACCCGTCAGCTGACGGACCTACCCGAGCAGCGCCGCCGCCGTGGCCAGGGTGGCCAGCGACAGCGTCGTGGTCACCACCACCGCCCGGTTGGCCACCGCCTCGCCGACGCCGTACTCCTGGCTGTAGATGAACGTGTTCTGCGCTGTCGGCAGACCTGCGCACACCACCACGGCGAGCAGTTGCGGCGCGGACAGGTGCAAGGCAAGCCCGGCCGCGTACGCGATGACCGGCTGTGCGACGAGCTTCAGCGCGGTGATCACGGCCAGCTCGGCCAGCTCGGCCAGCTCGGCCGGCTCGGCCGGCTCGGCCCGCGACGGCGCCGTGTGGTGCAGCGACGCGCCGAGCGCGACCAGGGCGGCCGGGACCGCGGCGCCCGACAACAGGGTGAGCGACGCGCCGGCCGTCGACGGCAGATGCAGGCCGGCAGCAGAGAACGCGACACCGAGCAGCGACGCCAGGATCACAGGGTTGCGTACCGGCAGGGAGGCGATTCGGCGGATCCGTACCCGCCCCGCCGGGTCGCTGTGCCGGTCCAGGGCGACCAGGATCACGGGCGTCACCACCAACACCTGCAGCAGGACCACCTCCGCCAGGAACGACACGTTGCCGAGAACCTGCGTTGCGATCGGGATGCCGAGGTTCGCCGAGTTTACGTATCCGGCGGCCATGCCCCAGATCGGCCGTTCGCCGGGCTTGCGACCGAACAGCCAGCTCGCGCCGACCCAGCCGAACCCGACGACCGCAGCCGTGCTCACCCCGAAGGCGAGCAGTGGGCGGCCGGCGAACCCGGAGAGCGGCATTCGGGACAGGGCTAGGAACAGGGCGGACGGCATCGCAAGATGGAACACGAATCGGCCGAGCACCGACGCCACCGCCTCGCCCAGCAGGCCCCAACGACAGGCCGCGTAGCCGACCGCGGTAATGATCCAGATCGGTGCGAACGCCGACACCAAGCTCATGTGGGCGTCACCGGCGGCCGGCGTCGCGCCGGCTCAGGGACTGGCGGGCGTCCGGGGCGGACGAGTCGAGAAACCCGGCGACAAACTCCACCTGGGCGAGGATGTCATCGACCTGCGCAGGGTGAGCCCGGCGCCGTAATACTCCACCGCGCTGTCGCCGGGCTTCAGAAACACCGACGCGTCCAAGGTGCGTACCAAGCCGCCGGGCAGCCGGGGTCGTCCACGTGTACGTCGATCCGGAAGCCACGCGTCCAGCCTCGCATCCCGTCCGGACCGAGAAACATCCCGCTCAACCGTAACGTCACGGGGTCATCCCCGACGTGCACTGGACCGGCAGCTGCCAGCCGATTCGACAAGGTCGAGGTGATCTCCAAGACCGTCACCGAGGATCGCGTACGCCCGTTGGGATAGATCGGCCGTCTCGCGGCTTGTGTCCAGGGACAAAAATGAATGGCCCCGCGAGCCCGTGCCGCCCTACCTTGCAAGTGGACCTCTGTTCTCCGACCCACTCACGAGAGGACTTCACGCCGCGTGACGCCGCCTGCTCTTTAGACCTGACACCTTCTCCGTGCATCGGTCGCCGACCTCGCCGTCGGCTCTTTTCCCATGCCTTCCGTCAGGTCTTTTAGAGGGATCATGTCTACGCGTCCTCATATCGTTCCGTGCTGGACCCTTCCGCCCACACCCCTTCCCCTGCTCGCGTTCCGCTGCCTCGACTTCCATTCCGGCCTCGCCAGCACCGGCAAAATCCTGGACATCATGCTCCTGGTCACCTGCGACCGCACCAGCAGAATCACGGTTCAGGTTCGCGTCCCGGTCCGGTACCTGGATCCGATCCTTCTGGAGGGCTACTCCGGCGACTCCTCCCGCCGTGGGCCTGAACTGGGGCGAGAGACGAGGTGGCCTTGCCCCGGACTGCATCTTGCGGCGGTCCGCGCGCGTTCGCTCGTGGCCGGGTGGCAGCGAAGATCAGGGCCGGCCCGATACCGGCGACGAAGGTGAACGGCCGGGCGCATACATCCGATGCGGCTGCTGCTCCGCTCAGCCGATCAGCTCTCGGCGCCCTCAGCTCAACCTCCTGCTCCTGCTGTTTGCCACAAATCGGCGGCGTGGCACCTCGGTGCGGGCCGTCAGTTCTGGCTGCGTTCCATGAGGGTGATGCCGAGAAGTCGGTACTGCCAGCGTTGGATTGTCTTGTAGTCGTTGTTGATCCGTTCTCGCTTGCCGTTTGGCATGTCCTTCAGCGCGTCGGTTGAGTTGTCGGCGCGGATGACCCAGATGCGTGGCGGGGTGCCGAGGCAGGCGGCGTCTGGGCATTCCTGGGCCAGGAACCGTCCGTTGGTGCGCTGCGGTGCGATTCGCAGCACGTCCGGGGGGCGTGGGCTGGGCAGGTAGCGTTCGTAGATGTCGCGTGGTGACCACGGGATGCTGGGGTGGGTGTCGGAGAAGACGACGACATCGCCGGGCCGGTAGCGAGGGCCGATGACCTGTGCGATCTTGGCTGAGTCCTGGGTATGGCCGGGCGATTCCCGGATGGTGACATGCACGGGGAAGGCCAAGATGCCGGCGAGGCCGGTCACGATGATCGCCTGCGGCTTCCCGATCCGTATCAGAGCGGATGCGGCAAGGATGGCCAGGGCAGGCAGCACCACTAGGACGTATCGGGCGACCCAGACCGGCAGCTGTGTGCCGGCGAGCAGGAGTAGGGCGAGTGGGACGAACGCGGCTCCGGCTAGGCAGAGGTACGCGGCGCTGCGGCGCACGGCGACGAGTGCGAGGACGAGGACGATTCCGCCGACCGCTGGTGAGAGGAAGAGCCGCTCGGGAAAGACTTGCAGGGCATAGAGGTCGACCAGTTGGATCCAGGAGACTTGGGCGGTCTGCCCGGAGCCGAGCACCGACAGCGTCGCGGCCGGCAGGACGCCGACGACCGCCGCAGCCAGCCAGCGCCACGTGGTACGCCATCCGTCCGAGCGTTGAGTAACCTGCCAGGCGGCGACCGCGGCGGCATGGCCGGCGAGCATCAGCAGGCCGTTGAGCGGGTGCAGGAGTCCTGCGGTGGCGACGGCGGCGGCGTATCCCGCGAGCCGGCCGAGCGTGGGTCGCTCCAGCAGGCGGATCAGGCACAGCACGGCGAGCGCGGCCGCGCAGATGACGAAGGCGTAGGACCGTGCCTCTTGTGCGTACCACGATGTCACCGGCAGGATCGCGAAGATCAGCCCGGCAAGCAGGCCCACCGCGGACCCACCAACGCGTCGACCGAGGGCGGTGACGACCAGCGTCGCGATGGTGATCGCGACGACTGAAGGCAGCCGCAACGCCACGGTGCCGGTCCCCGCAACTGTGGTGTAGAGCTTCATCAGCGCGTAGTAGGGCAACAGTACGGCGTCCACCGACCCGCACAGCTGCCACAGCTGCGACCAGGAGATCCGCACTGCGCCCCAGGTGGCCAGCTCATCTGCCCACAACGACGCCCCCGTGAGCCGCCACAGGCCCAGGCCAGCAGCGAGCACGGTGGGCGCAATCCACAACAACACCCCTGTCGCATGGCGTCGTCGCTCGGCCTCGCCGTCTCGTGGCCTCGACGCATCGGGGGCCGCGGACACGGACGTCAGATCTTGCGGCGAGGCAATGGTGCCGGCACGGTGCAGCGGCCAACTCGCAGTGATGACGGACTCCAGGGAGGGGTGGGGTTGCGGAGCACACGGTAGCTCTGCCGGGATGACGTTCCCGGCGCATCTGGTGGGCCGGCGGGTGAACAGCAGGTGTTGAAGCTCTTTGTGACAGCGGGTAATGCGCCGGGATGGAAGGTGTCGCTTTGCGACAACGCATGCGTCCCGTGCGTGCCAATCTGCTATCCGAGATGCGAAAACATAGCCGAAGACGCATCCGATGTCCAGCAATTCTTCGTGCATGTCATGCCGATGGCACCGGGCACTCCGCTCGCCGAAGGAAGCGGTTTCAGGTGGCTGCTTTCTCGTGCCGATCGCCTCATCTTATTCCCAGCCGAATCCGGCGAAACCCTATCCGATCGCTAGCTCGCTCTATCCGCTGTATAGACGACTGTGGCCCCACGTTCATGATCCATACACCAAAAGACTCGCCAAGATCGTTAAATTCCCCGTCTACCGGCCTCAATGCCGCTCGGAAGCTCATTTTCAACGGGGGATGCAATGGGAAAACGCATACGTTTATGGGGCCTCAGTTTGATCGCCGCCACCGCCGTAGCCGGTCTGCTCGCCGCTAGTAGTGCCTCGGCGATCGCTGGCGCCGAAGAGGTGGCCGATGGAACCTATCCTTTTGTGGCCAAGGTTTCCTTCGGCGACGTTCGCGCGTGCACTGGTGCGTTGGTAGATGCCCGCTGGATCGTGACGGCCAAGTCCTGCCTCACAGATGGCACCACGCCGATTGCCGCCGGGGCGCCAGCGCGGCCTACCAGCGTCCTGTTGGGACGGACTGATCTCACGCGAGTGACCGGCCACCGTCTGATGGTGCAGTCTGTAGTGTCGCACCCGGAGCGCAACCTCGCGCTCGCCGAGTTGTCGGCGCCAGTGACCAACATTGCGCCTGTGTCGCTCGGCGGGAGCGCGCCGCAGGCAGGTGATGTGGTGCGGGTCGCCGGGTACGGCCGCACGGCAACCGAGTGGGTACCTAGCCGGCTGCATGCCGGCTCGTTCACCGTCGAGTCGGTGGCGCCCGCCTCCTTCCAACTCCGCGGCGCTTCCGCGGGAGCCACCCTGTGTAAGGGTGACGGCGGAGGCCCGGCCTTCCGCGAAACGCAGGGCCGCGTGGAGCTGATGGGAATCAACGACACGTCATGGCAGAAGGGCTGCCTCGGCGAGACGGAAACCCGCGACCTCGCTGTCGAGGCCCGCACGGACGACCTGGCCAACTGGATCCGCACGACCGTCGCCGAGCAGCCCAGCCGGCTGCGGGAGCCGGTCACCGGCGAATTCAACCGCGATGGCCTGCAAGACCTGGTCGGAGTCGACGGGGCAGGCAAGCTCTGGCTCTACCCGGGCACCTCCACCCCCAACGTGTGGGCCCACCGCGTACTGATCGGTACCGGCTGGGGCAGCTATCGGGAGTTCGTCGTCGGTCGTCTGAACCGGGATGCCTATGACGATCTCGCGTTGATCGACAGTGGCGGGGTGTTGTGGCTGTATCCCGGCACTGCCGCCGGCGGGGCGTTCGGTGCGCGGGTTCAGATTGGTGCCGGCTGGACGAGTGATCTTCGTGACCTGGCCGTAGGTAAGGTGAATCGGGATGCCTACGACGATCTGCTCACCGTCAAGAGCTCCACTCAGCAGCTTCTGATGTACGCGGGCAATGCCGCTGGTGGTTCGTTCAACGCTGGTGTGCAGGTCGGTGCGGCGTGGGGGTGCTGCAAGCAGCTCACCTTGGGTGAGTTCACCGGTGACAGCTACGACGATCTGCTCACGGTGCAGTCCTCGTCGGGCAAGCTGGTCCTCTACGCGGGCAACGCCGCTGGCACCACCTTCGACCCAAGCGTCGACACCGGCACCGGCACCACCTGGAACAGCACCTCCTACCTTGCCGCAGGGCAGCTCGACGGTACGGGCCCCGAAGACCTACTCGCAGTCGACAGCGCAACGGGCCAGACCTGGATCCACCCCCGGACCGATCACAGCACCTGGGCAAACCGAGTCCAGCCGGCCGGAAAGGTGTGGGCACCCCAGCCCTACGAACTGAACCAACTGGTCACTGGCGAATTCACCCGGGACACCTACACCGACATCATTGGCGTCGACGCGGCCGGAGTCCCGTGGCTGCACCCTGGAACCTCCAGCGACACGTTCGGCCCGCCCATCCAGGTCGGTACCGGCTGGGGCAGCTATCGGGAGTTCGTCGTCGGTCGTCTGAACCGGGATGCCTATGACGATCTCGCGTTGATCGACAGTGGCGGGGTGTTGTGGCTGTATCCCGGCACTGCCGCCGGCGGGGCGTTCGGTGCGCGGGTTCAGATTGGTGCCGGCTGGACGAGTGATCTTCGTGACCTGGCCGTAGGTAAGGTGAATCGGGATGCCTACGACGATCTGCTCACCGTCAAGAGCTCCACTCAGCAGCTTCTGATGTACGCGGGCAATGCCGCTGGTGGTTCGTTCAACGCTGGTGTGCAGGTCGGTGCGGCGTGGGGGTGCTGCAAGCAGCTCACCTTGGGTGAGTTCACCGGTGACAGCTACGACGATCTGCTCACGGTGCAGTCCTCGTCGGGCAAGCTGGTCCTCTACGCGGGCAACGCCGCTGGCACCACCTTCGACCCAAGCGTCGACACCGGCACTGGAACAGACTGGGCCAACCGGACCGAACTCACCGCCCTCAGTTTCGGCCAACACCCCGGGGATGGCCTGATCAGCAGGGATTCGGCAGGAGCATTCGTGCTCCACGAGTCCCGGACCTCCGGGGGCGTCGACTGGCCGGACCCGACCAGGTTCGGGCCTCGCGACTATTAGTAGAAACCGGTGTCACGCCGGCAAGGATGTGCGCTGAGGATCCCCAGCTCGTATAGAGGTGGGGACCCTCAGCGCGGTTCCAAAGGAGCTAAGCCATGCGGTCGTCGCTGATGCTGTCATCCCCAGCGACAACGGACTCTTCCTGGTCCGGGACGTCGATGCCGACAACTTCGAAGCTCGGTTGGCGGCCTTTCAGGCATTCCCCATTCCCGGCACCCGCCGCAGTACCTCATCCGGCTCTGGCCCGAAGCGGCATGATCACGTGGTGATTTTGTGGCCTACGTGGGGCGATTGGTTGGGGACCCTGCCGCCGGATGTCCGCGATGCTGCTGTGTCGCTCGCGGAGAGGTTCAAGGAGCTTGGAGCCCAAGACCCGGAGGAGTGGGCCAGGTCGGAGCTCAGCGAGAACATTCCGCAGCTGGCTCGGTTCATGGTTCTGCGCGCCCTGTGGCGGCAGGCGATATCTCCGTGGATGGATACCAGTGCTCTGTGCGACGTGGCCGCCGCGCAGCGGTTGATTGAGGCAGGCGCGGATCCCCACGATGTGCTGCTGGTCGCGCGAGCCGGAGCGTACGAGGCGGTCGCCGCCGCAGTGCACATCCTCGACGAGGGCGGGGACCCGGAGGCGCGAGAGAGCGACCCCGGCTGGCACCTGGTCGAGACGGACGCGGAGTGCAACCCGACGGGCCGCGAGATCGGAGGGCTTCATGAGTCTCTGCTGGCGACGGACCCGGCCGGCAAAGAGGGTGCCGATCTGTGGGAGTAACACGTCCCGGCGTCCGGGATCGGCGCTGCCGTTAGGTTCAAACTGCGGCGGCAGCACGACCTTCATGGACGGTCTTGACAGGTCAACACCGATGGAACTGCAGCCGACGGTGCGTCACGTGGACGACTAAGCCGCTGTGGCTCGGGCACCGGCGGTGTGCTGGTGCGTTGCGGTGTGCCGGATGACCTGGATACCGGCGGTCGTGGTGGTCACGAGTGCCACGGACGCGGCCACCAGCAGCACGGTGGTTACGGCCAGGACGGTGCGCATGTACTCGCCCCCGTTCGCGCTGGCGGACAGGTACTGCACGGCTGCGATCAGGTTGAGGGGTACGGCGACGATCGCGCTCATCCGCCACCGCGCCGCTGGCGCTGTGGGTGCGACAGGTGGTCGGGTGCTCCGGGCCCGGATGGCCCAGTTGGCGACGCTGGCCCAGGCGGTAAGCAGCGTGAGAAGCAGCAGACAGAACGTCGCCGCGGACAGGTCACGAAGCGGCACGATGGTGTCGAGCATGTCCACCGTGCCGGACCCGTCGTGGGTCACTACGCCGATCCGGTGCTCGTACGCTGCGAGGGCGACGATGGTGTGGAAGACGTCAACGACCGTGACGGCGACCAGGGCGGTCACGGCGGTTCGGGCACCGGGCATCTACCGACGGTAGCTGAAGGGGAAACATCGCTTGAGCGCTGATTCCCCGTTCGCGCAGGGCATCCCGCCGGCTGACCCGCCAGAGGGAGGGGGGATCACCCTGGCGAGGGAGGCCGTACACCCGGTGGCCCTGCGATGGTCAGGTCATGACCGATGGTCGCCGGAGACCGAGGACGCCGCGGCGTCGGTGCTGACTGTGGCCGCGCAGGCCAGGGCTGGGGTGACGATGACCAAGCATGCTGTCCGGGCGGAACGGATGTTCGACGGCGAGCGGCTCGTGGATGGCGGGGTGCTGGTCCTGCTCGACGAAGGGCGCATCGCTGATGTGCGCCGGGGTCGGGCCGAGGCGCCGGAGGGTTGGCCGGTGCGCGAGGAGCCGGGCGGCACGCTGCTGCCCGGTCTGGTCGACGCGCACGTGCACCTGTGCGCCGATGCCGGGCCCGACGCGCTCGGCCGGCTCGCCGAGCGCGCCGAGACGGACCTCGACGCGGTCGTCGAGGCGTCACTGCGCGCGCATCTGGCGGCCGGGGTCACGACGGTACGGGACCTGGGCGACCGACGCGGCGCGGTGCTCCGATGGCGGGTTCGGGGGGTGCGTGACTACCTGCCGACGGTGCTGGGGTCGGGTGCGCCGGTCACCAGCATCGGTGGGCACTGCTGGTCGTTGGGGGGCGAGGCGAGCGGTGTCGACGGCGTGCGGGAGGCCGTACGGCTGCGGGTGGCGGCCGGGGCCGACCTGGTGAAGATCATGGCCAGCGGCGGGGTGTTCACCCCCGGCACGGACACCACCGCGCCGCAGTTCACCGACGATGAGCTGACCGCCGCCCTGAACGAGGCGCGCGACCTGGGCCTGCCGGTGACCGCGCACGCGCACGCGCTGAGCGCGGTCGAGCAGGCGCTGCGCGTCGGTGTGGACGGCATCGAGCACTGCACGTGCGTGACCGCGACCGGGGCCCGCGTCCCCGACGAACTCGCGGACCGCCTGGCCGCGTCCGGAATGGCGGTCTGCGCCACGCTCGGCACCGATCCGGCGGTGGTCACGCCACCAGAGGTGGTGGCGATGGCGGCGCGGGCCGGGCTCAGCGAGGCCGCGCTGGGTGAGGGCGCTGCCACCCTGCACCGTGCAGGGGTACGTCTGGTGGCCGGTTCGGACGCGGGCCTCGGCCCTGCGAAGCCGCACGGGATCCTGCCGGAGACACTCGTCGAGTACGTGGCCTACGGCATTCCCGCCACCGCCGCCCTCACTGCGGCCACCTCGATCGGCGCCGAGGTGTGTGGCCTGGGACGACGCAAGGGCCGCGTCCGCCTCGGGTACGAGGCCGACCTGCTGATCGTCGACGGCGATCCGACGAGCGACATCAGGGTGCTGCGCCGCCCGCTCGCCGTGTACCGCGCCGGTGACCTGGTGAGCTGATCGTGTTGGTCTCGGGCGGCACGGTGACACGTGGGTGGACTGGCGCGGCCCTGCCCCGCCAGTCACCCGGTCACTCGGTCACTCGGTCACGCGGTCGTCCAACGATCGTGGTGGATCACCGACGACACCGGGCGTCGCTGGCGCCAGCCGTGCCGCTCCAGGTCCGGCGTCTGCTCCAGATGGGTGACCGGGCCGAGGCAGAGCCACGCCACTGGGCGGACGGTGGCCGGGATGCCGAGCAGGTCGCGCAGGAACGGCTCCCGGTAGAACGAGACCCAACCGACTCCGAGCTGCTCGGTGGTCGCGGCCAGCCACAGGTTCTGGATCGCCAGACAGACCGAGTAGAGGCCGGCGTCGGCGATCGCGTGACGACCGAGCACGGCCGGTCCACCCCGCTCCGGGTCGTAGGTGACCACGACCGACAAGGTGGACTCGCGTACGCCATCGATCTTGATTTGGGCGAAGCGTTCCGCCGCGTCACGGTCGAGTGTGGCCGCGAAGGTGTCCCGTTCCCGCTCCACGTGTCGGTGGAACTGCCGTCGCAGATCGGGGTCGCGGACCAGGATGAAGTCCCAGGGCTGGGTGAGACCGACGCTCGGCGCGGCGTGTGCCGCCGTGAGGATCCGGTGCAACGTCTCGTCGGGGATCGGCGCCCCGGTGAACTGGGCGCGTACGTCCCGGCGGCGGTGGATGGTCTCGTAGAGTCCGGTGTTCACGGCAGGCTCCCGCTGCGCTCGTGCCCCTGGCAGGGCCGATGATGCGAGGCCGGTCTTCGGACTCCCGGATCTACGCTGGTCACCCGCCTTCCCAGCCGATCAGGGCCAGTGGCTGCGTCTGGTACGCGTGGGTGGCAGCTCCCCGGTCACCGCGGCGGGCCCGTGCCGGATTCACACCGGCTTCCCGATTCTCCCCACTCGCGCGGGGCACCTCGCAAGGTTTGTGCCACCGCGCACGATAGCCGAGAGGTCGCTGGTTCGATACCAGCGATTCTTCGGCCGGTGCCGATGGTGCGGCCCGATCCTTCGACCCGGACGGCGGATCACCGACGGCGGCGGGCCATCCACTGCCAGATGTGGGTGCCGTTGCGGCTCGGGTCGTTGCGGGCCACGTAGATCCAGGACCAGTGACCGGGGAACTGGTAGCCGTCCCGGACGACGTGGTCGTACAGGGTGATCAGTGATCCCGGGATGAGGTCGTGGGCGTGGATCGTGTTGGTCTCGGGTGGCACCGTGTCGTCGTCGCGCGAGGTGACCAGCCAGGTCGGGGTGCGGATCGCCGCCAGTTCCGCGTCGGTGATCAGCGGCGGGCCGTCCCCGCCGAGCGGCTCGACGACGCCGCAGATCGGCACCGACGCGGCGAACAGGTCGGGATAGGCAACCGTCATCTCCAGGGACATGTAGCCGCCGTTGCTGCAACCGGCCACGTAGATCCGGTCGGGATCGACACGCTTGCGGCGTACGAGGTCCTGGACGATCTCGCGGATCAGCGGGGCGAACCGGGGACCGTCCTCCATCCAGTACGAGGTGCTCTGCGGAGCGACGACGTACGCGCCGGAGAAGATCCGTTGAGCCTCCGGGGTGGCGAAGCCGAGCGCGCCGCGGTTGGCGCGCAGCGTGGTCTCGTTGTCGTAGTAGTCGTCGGGCAGTGAGGCACCCTCGCCGCCGCCGTGCAGCCACAGGATCAGCGGCAGCCGACCGTGGCGGGGCGACCGCTCCGGTGAGTACAACCGGTACTTCAGGCCCGAGCCCGAGACGTGATGGCTGAAGGCGTCCACCTCGGGGTTCGACAGCCGCCCCTGCACGAAGCGCGTGATGGTGACCGGCGAGCCGTGGCGCCGGACGAGCGGGGTGTTCTGCCTGATGGTGTAGTCGAGGTCCAGCCGGACGTTGCGGCCCCTGCTCACGATGTAGCCGAGGGTGCCACCGCCGGGTTGACCTTCGGCGTGGCTCAGCTCCAGCACGATGTTTCCGTGTCGGTCGAGCCTTGCCGCGGTCACCGTGCGGTCCAGGTCGTACTCGCTGAAGATCAGATCGCCGGGTGCGATCGGGATCGGGCTGGTGGCCTTGGCATGCACGCTGAACGTGCCGGGGGTCAGCTCGGCGGGGTCGATCGGCCCGAGCCGGCCGGTGTCGAGGGTGACCGAGGTGACCTGCTCACCACCGTCGAGCGTCTTCGCGTCGAGGGTGAAGCTCACGCTGGTGGGGTGGTGGTGGCCGCCGGCGTGGGCGGCGGGGCCGGGCAGCGCCAGGCCGATGGCGGCACCGGCGCCTCCGGCCAGGACGGTGCGGCGAGTGACAGACGTGGACATGCGGGCCCCCGTACCTTGCGATGTAGACGCTCATCGATGAAACCTCAACCTAATGCCGTGGAGATCCGCTGGCAACCTGGGCCTTCGCCGGGTTTGCGGCACGCTGCTGGATGTGGTGGAGGAGCGGTTCGGCGCGGGGGTCGACCTGTCGCGCATCGGTGCGGGCCTCTGCTGAACGTCGACCTGTGGTCCGCGTTCGAGCGCTGAAACGCCCCCGCCGGCCGAAGCCAGCGGGGACGTGACCGTTCGCAGCCACGCGAGGTTACTGCTCGGCACCGACAAGGCTGGGCGAGTCGCCCTCGCCCGACACCCTCGCACTCACCAGCGAGGTGAGCACCGACAGCACCGCCGCACCGGATGCGATGCCACCGGCCGCGGCCCAGTCCGCGTGCCAGGCGTTGAACACGACGTCCGCGCCCCAGTAGAGCAGCAGACCCTGCGCGGCGCTCTTCACCGCCCGTTCGGCGGTGGCCTTCCAGAACTTCGTGGTGAACATCGTGGTACCTCCAGAGGTAGGTTCATTGGCTGGCCCATATGCCAAGAATGCCTGCTCAGGAGGGTTTGGTGCTTGTCGTCTTTCCGGGGCGCCGGCCGACGGTCGTCACCGGCGGGCGGAGCGCCTACGGTTTGCGGGCGAGGAGCCCGACGAAGGTGTGATAGGTGTCGGTTTGCGTCGGAGCGGGTGCGTCCGGCTCTGGACGCCACTCGGCCAGCGGCACCAGCCCCGGCTCCAGCACTGTCAGCCCGTCGGCGAACGAGAGGATTTCCTCGTCCGTACGCCAGCGGCCGGTGCCCAACGACTCGTTGAAGACCCGCTCGACCTCGCGGGCCTTGCGGGAGCCCTCCGGGTCCCGCTCACCCGGGTCGCGGAAGTGTGAGATCGCGACGTAGCTGCCGGAGGGCAGCGCGTCGATCAAGGCCGCCGCCACCGCTCGCGGGTCTTCCTCGTCACCGAGGTGGTGCAGGATCGCGAAGAGCAGCAACCCGATCGGCCGGTCGAAGTCGAGGAACCGTCGTACGTCCGGATGGTTGAGGATCTCCTGTGGTGCCCGGATGTCTGCCTGGATCACCGTTGCGGTGCCCTCCGCGGCGAGCAGAGCCCGCCCGTGCGTCAGGACGATCGGGTCATTGTCCACATAGACCACCTGAGCCTTCGGGTTCCGCTCGGTGGCGACCTCGTGCACGTTGCCCTGGGTGGGAAGCCCTGATCCGATGTCGAGGAACTGGTCGATGCCCGCCTCGCTGACCAGGAAGCGAACCACTCGACGCAGGAAGGCCCGATTGGCCTGGCCGGCTGCCGGACCGTCCGGTGTGATCCGCAGCGCGTGCTCGGCGACCTTCCGGTCGACCTCGAAGTTGTCCTTGCCGCCCAGGAAGAAGTCATAGACCCGTGCCACGCTGGGAATGCGAGGGTCGATGCCGGGGGGGACCGCTTTGTCGCGGGTCACAGGCGTCTCCATTCGATCGGATCGGCGCCGGCTGAGGTCTGTCGGCGGCGGTGCCGGCGCTGCGGCGAGTGTAGCGATCGGGAGGGCTGAATTTCCGCCCTGACTGGTACCGCTCCCAGCGAACCGTCCCCTCACCAGCGCACTTTTCGCGCGGAACGCTCAGCAGGCGTTCCACCACACATCGACCCGGCGGCCCGCCTGCCCACGTGGCCCCGGCCTCCCGATGGGTACGGGGCTGAGCGTCACGCTCGCGGTGGGGTGAGTCTGGTCGCTACGGCGTCGAGCACCCAGTCCAGGCCGGTGGCGAAGGACGTCTCGGAATCCACGTCCGTGCCGTCGTGCACCATCTTGGTCAACGCCGGGAAGCGGCCCGTGGCGAGCATTCTCGTCACATGCGGGCCGGAGGCGCGTTGCCAGTCGTGCGTGGACAGGCCCGTGGCGCGCTCGGCCCGCAGGTTCGAGATTTCGCGCCTGATCGCGCCGGTGAAGTAGGCGCTGACAGTCTCCACGGCGCGCATGACGGTATCGATGTCGGCGAGGCCGTCGAGGGCGGCCAGCGTTGCCTCGGCCACGGCGAGCCCGTTCGGGCCCAGCGTCGGGCGGCCGCCGAGCAGGTCGGCCAGCCAGTGGTGCCGGAGCGCGGTCTGCCTGGTGCGGTTGGCGAGGATGCGCAGCGCCTCCCGCCAGTCACCGGGTTGCTCCGTGGGGAGAATCTCGGCGTAGATCTCGTCCACCATGAGGTCCAACAGTTCGCTCTTGGTGGAGATGTATCCGTACAGCCGCATGGGGCCGGCGTTCAGCCGGGCGGCGACCTTGCGCAACGACACCGCGTCGAGGCCACCCTCGTCGGCCAGCGCGATGGCGGCGGCGACGATCCGCTCCCGGTCGAGCGGTACGAGTCGATTCGGCGGCTCCGGCCGGTCCCACACAGTCATGATCACACCCGTTCTGTTGCCAGGCATCGTAGGGGGCGATACGGTGTATCGCCATGAGACACCGTATCGCCGTCGTCGGTGGCGGCCCTGGCGGCCTCACCTTCGCCCGTGTCCTGCACCGCCACGGCTACCCCGTCGCCGTCCTCGAACGCGATCCCGCCCCGGACGCCCGCCCTTTGGGCGGCACGCTGGACCTGCACGAAGGGCTGGGCCAATTCGCGTTGGACAAGGCGGGGCTGCGGGCGGAGTTCCAGGCGCTGTCTCGCCCCGAGGGGCAGGCCATGCGCATCCTGGACACGGACGGCACCGTCCTACGCGACTGGCGGCCACGTCCGGACGACCGGGCCAATCCCGAGATCGACCGCGGACAACTCCGCGACCTGCTGCTCGGCCCTCTGGACGTCCAGTGGGGGCGGGGTGTGACCCAGGTGGTGCCAGGAACCCGGGGCGGCGTACTGGTGCAATTCGCCGACGGGCGAGAGGAGACGTTCGACCTCGTGGTCGGAGCGGATGGCGCCTGGTCCCGGGTCCGCCCGGCGGTCTCACCGGCGACGCCGCACTACACCGGCGTCACCTTCGTCGAGACCTCCCTCGACGACGTCGACACCCGCCACCCCGACCTCGCCCGGCTGATCGGCGACGGTTCCGTGGGTGTGTACGGCGTGAACCGCGCCCTCGTCGCCCAGCGCAACAGTGGCGGGCACGTCAAGGTGTACGCCCAGTTCCGCGCGCCGCTGGACTGGCACGCGAACCTGGACCTGGCCGACGTCGAGGCCGTGCGATCGAACCTGCTGGTTCTGTTCGACGGCTGGGCCGATCCCGCGCTCGACCTCGTCCGCCACGGGTCGGCGTTCGTCCACCGGCCCCTCTACGTCCTGCCCGTGTCCCACACCTGGGCCCACACCTCCGGGGTGACGCTACTGGGGGACGCCGCCCACCTGATGCCCCCGTTGGGGGCGGGCGCGAACCTCGCGATGCGCGAAGGCGCCGAACTCGCCGAGTCCATCGCCACCGGGTCAGAAGACCTGGACGAGGTCGTCCGCGCCTTCGAGGAACAAATGTGGGAGCGGGCCGGTAGGTGGGCGGCGATCACGACGGCCGGCCTGGAACGCCTCGTGAGCCCGGACCCGGCCGAAGCGCTCGCCCTCTTCGACCAGGTCCAGCCATCCTGACCGTCGCCCGGGCGGTCCGCCGGCGCAGGGCGGTGGTGCAGGATCAGCAGGTTCGCGGCTGCCACGTCACCTTCGTCACGAACATGGGCACGTAGAAGTTGCCCCCGCCGGGGCGAACACACTCAGTGCCGGTGTGGATCGTCCCGAGGTAGTTGTAGGACCACGTGATCTCGGCGTTCCGGGACGTGTGGTTGTAGAAGTTGAAGGCCGGAACGCTGCCGGACCACTCGCCGCTGGTCACCAGGGACGGCGTCGCGGTCGGACCCTCCGCCGGGTGGTCCCAGTTGGGCCAGACGCAGAACGTGCCCTGCGGGCAGTTCCCGGCAGGCCAGACTCCGTCTGCTGCTTGGGCAGGTGCCGCCGAGACGGCGGGGGCGGTGGCGAGCACGCCTGCGACGGCTGCGGCGAGGGCGATGGATCTCAACGGCACGGTCTACCTACCTCCATAGATAACAATGGATGGATGTAGAAGCTACCGTGTGGAAAGTTGAGTCGTCAAGCAATTGGGGTGAGCCCGTAGGCGGGGCCGTGACTCGGTGTCCAGCGCTGGTCGCGGGAGCGGCGACGGTCTGTGGTTCGGTCAGGCGCGGCAGGTGTTGCCGCAGAACGGTCGCTTGGCTCACCTGCCGCAGCCTCTCCTGGACGCCGCAGGACACTATGGCGACATGGGTAGATGGCAGCGCCCGTACTCTCTGGACGCCGCGACCGGCTTCACGATGGTGGGCCTGGTCGGGTGGCTGGCTTCGCCACGTTCCTGTCGATCATGTACGTACGCGAGCGGCCGTTCCCCCTGCTCGTCGCGATCCTGTTCGGGGCGTGGCTGGCCGTCTGCTTCGCCGTCGGCGTACGGCAGGCGATGCTTGGGGTCTACGTCAGCGCGTCCGGTGTCCGGTCCAGGACCCTGCTGCGGACGACCACGGTGCCCTGGGCGTCGGTGGCGTCCATACACAGCGGTATCGCCACGATCGCGGGTCTGGACATGGGCCGCTCCGCGATCATCATCGAGCGGACGGACGGGGTGTTGGTCCAGACCGCGCTCCAGCGGGGTGACCTGCTGCGGCCGTTCACGTTCCGGCCCGAGTTGGGGCGGCTGGCTACCTGGCCGGAGCACTACGACGAGATCCTGACGACACTGTGGGCTCACCAGCGCGACGCGCAACCCCGGCGCACCGCGCAGACCGGTGGGCCGGCGCGGCCGCTCACCGGCGGTGTCGGCACGACGAGCCTGTCCGCCGGAGTGGGTCGACCCCGGACCGCCCGTGGTGGCCCGATGGATGATCAGCGGCGGGACCTCCACGCGCTGGCCCGGCAACATCAGCGTGGCGCGCTCACCGACGCCGAGTACGCCGCGGCGCTGGCGAAGATCCGGGGCGCGGGCGGTGCGCAGTAGGGCGGAGAAAGGAAGACCGTGGGGGCGCTACCCGGCGCTCGAAGTGCCGGAGCTGTTGATCGCGGACCTCCGTGCCTTCCTCCGACCGCTTCGCTGAGCCGACCATCCGCGCCCTCACACGTCGGCGACCCCCGACGGCGTCAGGCGCTGATCACCGACCGGCCGTGATCGGCATTCTGGCGATGGTAGTTACTGCGCCAGGCCGATCGGCTCTGCCCGGCGTTGTCCTTCCAGCGCGCCGGGCGCGGGTCGGATGAGTCGTTCGCCGACGGCCAGCACCAGAGCGACGACGCCGAGCAGGGCGCCGATCAGCACCGTGGCGCGCACGCCGTGGCTCGGCAGGGCGAGCCCGCCAACGAACGCGCCAGCGGTGATGCCGACGTTGACCGCGGCGGAGACCGCGGCGGCGGCGAGGTCGGAGCGCCCGGGCGCCACCTGCAGCACGAGGCCGCCGAGCGCTGCGGTGAACGCGGCGAACGCCAGTCCGGCCAGTGCGATCAGGCCGACCGACACCAACGGCTGTCGGCCGAACGTGAAGAGCCCGAGCAGTGCCGCCGATTGCAGTGCGACAGTCGTGAGTAGAGCGAGCCACGGGCTGCGGTCCAGCAGTGCGCCGACGGCGAGGATGCCGAGCACGCTGGCGATGCCACGCGCAAACAGGATGGCCCCGACCGACGATGCGGAGAATCCGCTGACCTCGGTGACGAAGAGGGCGACGTAGGTGTAGGCGGCGATGGCGCCGGCGGTCGCCAGGATGGCCACCGCCACCAGCAACCAGAAGCGTCGGGCGTCGGGCGTCGCACCTCGGGCGGCGTGTCCCTCTTCCGGCCGTGTCGAGGGCAGCAGCGCGGCCACCACGACGAGCACGACCGCGCCGAGCCCGGCCACCGCGAGGAACGAGGCTCGCCATCCGGCGCGCTCGCCCAGCCAGGTGCCGGCGGGCACCCCGAGGGCCAACGCGACGGTGCCGCCGGCGAACACGACCGCGACCACCCGCCCGCGCAGTGCGGGCCGGAACAGCTCTGCCGCGGCAGGCACCACTACGGCCCAGAACAGCGCATGGGTCGTTGCGGTGACCATCCTGGCCGCCAGGAGCAGCGTGAAGGTGCTCGTCAGCGCCGTGACGGCGGTGCTGAGGACGAAGCCGACCAGGAGGGCCGACAGTAGCCATCGGCGAGGCACCCGGCGGACCAGCGCCGTCAACGGAACCGAGGCGACCATCACCACCGCGCCGTACACGGTGACGAGCATGCCCACCTGTGGCGGCGAGACGGCCAGGTCCACCGCCATCGGGAGCAGCAGCCCGATCGGCAGCGCCTCGGCGGTGGTGTAGAGGAACGTGCCGCCGGACAAGCCGATCAGCGCCCCCACTGCCCGTCCGCGTTCCATCAGACCACCCCCGTCGATACCGGTAAAACTGGCTATGCCGGAAACAGGCTAGTGGTGTCCTTCGATGCAGGTCAACTGGTAAAGTGAGTTTCGATGGAAACACTTGCGGGCGTCACGCGGATGCGCCTGGTCGGCGGCAACCTCGCCCTGGACTTCGTCAACACCCGCACCGGTCCGCCCGTCGGGTCCCCGGACGACGATGTGCTGACCGGCTACCCGGAGTTGGTCGCCTGGGGCGCGTACGCGGGCGCGCTCAGCGAGTCGGAGGCGAAGGCGTTGCGCCGGCTGTCCCACGGCGATCCGGGTGGCGCTCAGGCCGCCTTCGCCCGATCGCTGCGCGTCCGCGACGATCTCGACGAGGTGTTCCGGGCGGTGGCTGCCGACCGTAGCCCGAGCACGTCCGTGCTGGCCCGGCTGCGAGACGACGAGGCGGACGCGCTCGGCCACGCCCGTCTCGATCGAGGACGCACGTTCGGATGGACCTGGCGAGACGACGCGTCGTTTGCCCGGCCGCTGCGACCGGTGGTCCACGCGGCGGTCCAGCTTCTGACCACGGGCGCACTGGACCGGATCAAGGGATGCGGAGGTTGTCGCTTTCTCTTCAACGACGAGAGCAAGAACCGCAGTCGCCGCTGGTGCAGCATGGACGACTGCGGAACGTCCGAGAAGATCCGCCGCTACGTCGCCGCGCGACGCACCCGCACGACGGGTTGAGTTCCGGCCGGTCACCACTAATCCTCCAGGGCCGCAGGCCGTTGGGCGATTCGCCTTGACGACGGCAACCGTAAGTCGTAACTTACGTTCGTGGTGACTTACGGAGTGCACCCAGGGTGGGAAGCGCTGGGAGATCCCAGCAGACTCGCCATCGTTCAGCGCTTGGCGGAGCGGCCCCTCGCCGTGGGGGAGTTGGCAGATGAGCTGCCGATCAGCCGGCCAGCCGTGTCGCAGCACCTCAAGGTGCTCAAGAGCGCCGGCCTGGTCGTCGACCAGGCAATGGGAACGCGGCGCGTCTACCGGCTCAGTCCAGTGGGGTTGGCCGCTCTGCGGGACCAGCTTGACACGTTCTGGCGTCGGGCTCTGGACGGATATCAGGACGTCGTTGAAGAGACCGAGGAGAGCTCATGACGCACGCAGCTACGGCGGTGGTTCGCCGCCAGATCGTCGTCAAGGCAACGATCGAGGACGCCTTCACTGTGTTCACCGAGCGGTTCGGTGACTTCAAGCCGCGCGAACACAACCTGCTCCACGTCCCGATCGCCGAAACCGTCTTCGAGCCCCGGATCGGCGGGTTCATCTACGACCGGGGAACCGACGGCAGTGAATGCCGGTGGGCCCGCATTCTCGCGTACGAGCCGCCGACCCGGCTCGTCTTCAGCTGGGATATCGGACCGACCTGGCAGATCGAAACCGACCTGGACCTCACCAGCGAGGTCGAGGTCACCTTCACTGCCGAGACGCCGGACCAGACCAGGGTCGAGTTGGAGCACCGGCACATCGACCGGCACGGCCCTGGCTGGGAGTCGGTCCGAGACGGGGTCGACACCGACACCGGGTGGCCCCTCTACCTCGACCGGTACCAAACCCTTCTCGGTGAGGTAGCTGACGGCGCACGGGGTTAGGGCCTGCGTCAAGGCCCCTGGCTGGCCTGCGGCGCGGCCGGTCGGGCTGTGGGCGCGGCCGGCGGTGACCGTCGGTCACCGCCGTGGGGCCGGATGCGACAGTGAGCGATATACCTCGGAGTCATAGATATGCCTCCGAGGTATATCGCTCACCAGCACATCGATGGCGGGCCAGCCGAAGCGGATGGCTAGCGCCCCTCGCTGCGCCTGACGACCCTGGTTCGTGGAGATGGACGAAGGCAAGGACCGACTCGACCTCGAACCACACGGCGAACCCCGCCCCGAAGACGTCACGGCACGCGGCACACAACGCCCTCGCGACGACCGCCACGATCTGGCACAGGCGGACTACCGGCCGACCCGTGACCAGATGCCTGATCGCCTACGGCCACCGACCAGCATCGGACTTACTCGTCTAGCGGTCTGGACAGCCTCGCGTACTGTTCCCGCCGTGCTTCCTGCTGCTGCGACTCGTTTCGGTGCTGGGCCGCCGTGTCGCGCTGCGCGTCGACGCGGCAGGTGTCACTCTCGGCCAGACACCGCCTTGGCCGTCATCGTCGACTGCCGTGGTGCCGTGGTCCGACATCGAGACGGTGGTGCTGTGGACGCAACACGTCGGCTTCGCCACCATCCCGTACGTCGGCCTTCAACGACGTCGCGGCTTGCCGCCGCTGCCCGGCTCGGCGCGCTCGCGCGGCCTGCGGCTGCTGAATCAGGCAGCCGTACCGCACGTGCCGCGCGCCGTCCTGGCCGACAGTCGACCGGCGAACTCCTGGCGGCTGCACCGCCCGAGCATCGAGGCCGCGGTCCGGCACTTCGGACCTACGGTGGAGTTCGTCGACATGAGCTGACGGCCAGCCGTGCTCGGCAACCCCGAAACGGTGTGCTGCGGCAAGGCTGAGCTACGCGTCCCACCGTGCCGGCGGCGACCTGGTTGCGGCCGCCGCCGGCTCGGCCCCGCGTCAGAGCCGGGAGGTGAAGGTGGCCAGGAAACGGTGCGGGGTGACCACGCCGGCGTTGTCGAAGCAGATGACGTCGACGTCGGCGTTGGTGGTGTACGGCCACGGTTGGGTGAGGTGGCAGTAGTTGCTGCCGGCGCCCTGCGCCACGACCTGAGCGTGGGTCTCCTTGAGTCCGATCTGCGGGAAGGTCGCCAGGTACCGGCCGGCGGGTGCCAGTGGCGCCACCGTGTTCGCGCCGACGCCGAGCACCGAGTTGTCGTTGGTCGGACCGCCGACGGCGGTGCCCAGGTAACCGAAGTGCGACGGCGGGCCGAGGGAGCCGATCACCGGCCGCCGACGGTGGTACGAGAGGGCGAAGTCGGTGTTGACGAACGCGCCCGCCTGGTCGTAGCAGAAGACGTACACCTGCACGTCGGTGCCGACCGCGCCCCAGGAGTAGACCTTGCACCGGCGGGGACCCGCGTTCGGCTGCACCGCGGTGACCTGCACGTTGCCGGCGAGCAGCGCGGCCAGCCCCACCCCGGGCAGCCGCACCAGGTACTGCCCGACGCCCACCGGTCCGACCATGTTCACCGCACCCGTGGAGTTGTACGACTGCACCAGCGCTCCGCCGCCCCACTGCACGTACGCGTGGGACGTGCCGGCCGGCAGCACACCGGAACTGGTCGTCCAGAGAACGGTGAACGGGGTGTCGTCGCGCGTGCCGCCGGGCTTGTGGCACTGCACGTCGACGATCTCGTCGGCACCGGACTGGAACCAGCGGACCACCTCGCAGTAGTGCCCGGTCCGGTTCACCGGGGTCACGTGCGGCACGCCCCGCGAGCCGGCGCCCACCTGCGGGAAACGAACCTGGAACCGGCCGGGCGCGAGCTTGATGCCGTCGGCCCAGGCGGCCGGGAACGCGGTCTTCCAGCTACCCCACTGTCGGCTGGTGTCCAGCACGGTCCAGACCGCGACGGTCGGGTCCTTGACGTACGCGAACCCCCAGCGGTCGGCGGTGGCCGCCGCGGCCGGTGCCGTCGGCGCGAGTGCGCTGGCGGCCAGGACGGCGGCCAGTGTTGCGGTGACGAACGATCGGAGACGCATGTGTTCCTCCATTGGGACGGGAACATGTCGGGGAGGAGTGTGCGACTGGTGACGCGATGGTCACAGTCGGCTACCGCGCGCTTCGGTGTCGGGTGTGCGCCACGATCACGGGCATCGTCGGTGGCCGGCCGGGCCCCTGGAATGCCCCGGCGCGTCTTCTTCCCCCGCGGCAGCGTCGTCACGACCTGGACCGAGCCCGAACGGCGGCCAACGCTGCCGACAGCGGCGATCACCGGTGTACGCGAGCTGGTCGACGACGAGCTGACCACCCGGGCCGCCCGACTCGGCCGGTTCGACGTGGCCGTGCTCGACGCCGCCCTGGCCGAGGTGCCCGCCCCGATGCGGGAACGGGCCGCCTCGACACAGCTGGCAGGGTGGCCACGGGGCAGCGTGCGGGCGCTGCCCGACGCCGAGGTGCTGCGACTTTTCCTGCACTGGGAAGAACCTGACGCCACCCGGGTCGACCTCGACCTGTCCTGCGTGTTCTTCGACCAGGACTGGCAACGGGTCGGCCACTGCGACTTCACCCAGCTGCGTTTCGCCGATGACGGCGCGATCCACTCCGGCGACCTCACCTCCGCCCCGGCGCCGCTCGGGGCCACCGAATACCTCGACCTCCGCCTGACCCGTCTGGTCGAGCACGGCGTCCATTACGCCGCGCCGACCCTGCTCAGCTACAACGCCGTGCCGTTCGAGAGTCTCGCCGAGGCGATCGCCGGCGTCATGCTGCCCCTCAGGGACGGGGAGCAGTTCGACGGTTCCCGGGTGGCGCAGCGGTTCGACCTGCGAGGCAACGCCCGCCTGCTGCTGCCGATGGTCGTGGACCTGCGTACCCGACGACTGCTCTGGACCGACCTGACCCTCAACGGTCGCGGCGGCAACCACAGCGTCGGCCGGCACTGCGACCAGCTTGCCCGGGCAGCCGCCGACCAGTGGGAGCACTTCCTCGGCGGCCACCGCCCCACGATCCTCGATCTGTTGGCGTGGCACGCGGCCGGACGCGCCGATCGGATCTTGGTCGGCCACGCCGACCGCACCTACACCGAGGTACCGGCGGACCTGGCTGCCATTCGAGCGGTGGTGGCGGCGGACACTGGGGAGATGCGGGAGCTACCAGACCTGACCGGCCGCACGGTCCTGGCCGGTGCCGTCGACCTGGAGGCACTCGATCGACTGGTTCCCCGTGTCGGTGCCACGGAGCCGGTGGCTCCGGGCTCGACGGTCGTGACGGTGACCGGCACCCCCGACACCCCCTGGACGGTGCTGCGCGCCGCCGACATGCTGGGCCAGCTCGGCACCGGGTGAGGCAGCAGGTGTCGCCGGCCGGGGTCGGTCGCCGGCACTCTGCGGCATCGACGGTTCGTCAACCCACCCGGTGTCTGCGCTCTTCTGGTGCGGGCTGGGGTTGCTGCCAAGGATCCCCGGAGACCCCGGCGGCGAGGTGTTGCTCGTAGCTGGCCACTTTGAGGTCGATGAGATCGAGGCAGTCGCGCAGCTGCGCGAGCTGCTCGGTGATGCGGCGCTGGTGCTCGCGCAGCAGATCGAGTCGTTCGGCCTCGTTGCCGTTGCCCTCGCGGACGAGTTGGGCCAAGCGGCTGATCGTCGCGAGTGGCATCCCGGAGGTCCGGAACTTCACGCAGTTCGTCAGCCACTCGACGTCCCAGGCGCTGTAGACGCGCCTGCCGGACACGTCGCGCTGCACCTCGCCGGCCAGCAGACCCGCACGCTCGTAGAGCCGTAGGGTGTGCACGCTCAACCCGGTGCGCTGCGCCACCTGCCCGATGCTCAGCCCCTGGTCCGCCATGACGTCGACCGTATCTGTTTGACCTAGACCTCGGTCTAGCACCTAGCGTCCGCAGCATGACCAGCGACACGACCCACACCATGTTCGGCGCCCACAGCACGACCGGAGACGTCCTCGCCGGAATCGACCTCACCGGCAAGACCGCCGTCGTCACAGGCGGCTACTCCGGCCTCGGTCTCGCCACGACCCTCGCGCTCACCCAGGCCGGGGCTCGGGTCGTCGTCCCGGCCCGCAGGCCCGAGGCGGCGCAGCAGACGCTCGCCGGCGTCACCGGGGTCGAGGTCGACCAGCTCGATCTCGCCGACCTCGCCTCGGTCCGTGCGTTCGCCGAACGCTTTCTGCACAGCCATGCCGCCCTCGACATCCTGATCACCAGTGCGGGGATCATGGCCTGCCCGGAAACCCGGGTGGGACCCGGCTGGGAAGCCCAGTTCGCGACCAACCACCTCGGCCACTACGCGCTGGTGAACCTGCTGTGGCCCGTGCTCACCGCTCCCGAAGCGGCTCGCGTCGTGTCGGTCACCTCGGGGCGCAACCCCGGTTGGCGCATCCGCTGGGACGACGTGCAGTTCGAGCAGGGCTATGACAAGTGGGAGGCCTACACCCAGTCCAAGCTGGCGAACATCCTGTTCGCTCGCCACCTCGACCTGCTCGGCCGAGCGCACGGCGTCCGCGCCTTCTCCGTCAACCCCGGCTGGATCCGTACGCCCCTGCAACGACACCTTCCCGTCGAGGAGATGGTCGCCGCCGGCTGGATCGACGCGGACGGAAACCCGACGCCAGGCCTGTTCAAGACCGCCGACCAGGGCGCGGCGACGCAGGTCTGGGCCGCCACGTCACCGCACCTCGACGGGGGCGGCGGCGACTACTGTGTGGACTGCCGGATCGCCGACGGCAGCCCCACGGACAGCAGTGAGGCCGCCCGACTCTGGGCGCTGTCGGCCGACCTGACGGGCGTCGACCTCATCCGGTGAGCCGGGCCGTCGCGCCCGCCGCCGAGGATGACGGCGAGCAGCGTCGTCACGGCAGCGGCACCCGCTTGAGCGAGGTCCACGAAACCTCCCCATCGGCGGCCTTGAGGTTCATCACTGTCACATGAGGTGCCAAATCGCGAGGGCCACGGCTCGTGGGACGCGGCCTACTGCGCCGTGCCGGCGAGCAGCCACCGCCGGACGGGGATCTCCAGCAGCACTCGCTCGCCCGCTGGGCTGACCTGCCTGCCGACGTCCCAACCGTCGTACTTGTTGGCGAACGCCTCGACGATCGTGTTCGGGAAGTCGGTTCGATGCACCCGGGCGGTGCCCTCCGCCACCACGGGGGCGTTGCCGCCCTCCAGCGCCAGGGACACTCGTGGGTCGGCCGCGACATTGCGAACCTTGACGCTGCGGCCGTTGCAGCCGATCCACCACGCCCCGGCGACGTAGACGAACCAGACCGGCGTCAGATGCGGGGAGCCGTCGCGTCGCAGGGTGCAGAGCCAGACGTTCGACTCCCGCGACAGGCGTGCCTGGACGTCCGGCGGTGGGGCAGCGAGGGGTTCGGTCACCCCTTCAGTCGATCACGACCGAGGTCTGTGAGCTGCACGAGGCGACGATCGAGGCTTCAGCCGCTTGATTATATAGAGCTCCGTGAATAGATTGAGGTCGGGCGCCGCCGAGGTTCGGGTGACCGGGCCGTCGGCGACTGACAGGTCCATCCCGAGCCGGGCACTTCGGTCGTACGCGCCGACCAGCCGCTGTGGCGTAACGCTGCGCCGCACCCACGGCGCGTTGCCGCGCCGCGTCCGTCCACGGACGCGCGCCGCCGCGCCGCCTCCGCTCAGTTCGATGGCAGAAGGACCTTTCCCATGACGATTCTCCGCGCCCGCCCCGCCCTGACCCTCGCGGTCGTCGCCGCGCCGGCCGCCGCCGCGACCGTGACCGGTTCGGCCGGCGAACACCTGGTCGCGGGTGCGCATCTGCGGCAACGAGATGTGCTCGCACGTCTTCTACGACACGACCCGCAGCCGCACCCAGCGCTGGCACTCCTACGAGAGGTGCGGAAACCGCACGAACGTCGCCGCCTACCGCGCCCGCGCCCGCAGCGCCCGCGACGAATAGACCGGCTCCCGCTGCACGCCGTGGTCACAGCCCTGGCCGGCCTGCCTGGACTCCGTCTCGGCTCGACCGAGGACTTCGACAGGCGGCCTAGCCGAAGCGGTCCGCCAGCTTCGTCAGCTTCGTGACGTACGCCGGCCAGTCGTAGCCGTCGGGGATGATGCTGTTGTCTCGCCGCAGGCCGACTGCCGTGTCGTGCTGTTCGCGCATGATGTCCGCGTGACCGGCGTGGCGGGCGATGTCGCACGTCACGTGGATGATGATCCGGTGCAGCGTCACGGCCTGTGCGCCGGGCCGCCACCATGGCACCTGTCCAGGGGCGTCGAGCGGCAGCTCTTCGATCGTCTGGTCCGCGAAGACCCCGACCCGGCGATACAGGTCGATGAGCCCGTCCTTCGTCTCGTCCTCGCGCGCGTACCAGTCTGCCTGCGGGTCCTCGTCGAACGCCGACATGGGCACGAGGTCCTCAGGTGTCGGGAACTCGCGCCCGAAGGTGGGCCCGAAGTAGCCCGCTTCGACGTTGAGGCAGTGCTTGATCGCACCCAGCAGGTTGTTGCCGGTCGCGGTGCGGGGGAGCCGGGCGTCGCGTTCGCTCAACCCGTCCAGCTTCCAGATCAGGTTTTCGCGGTTCTCCTTCAGGTAGTGGTGCAGCGCAGCCTTCACATCGCCCAGGTCAGCCATGCCGGCCAGTCTTCCCTACGACGAGCCGGGCCAGCAGGCCGGTGATCACCGACTCGTTGATCAGGAGGCCTGGCAGCTCGGCTGATCGGGAGAGCGGTTAGGCCTATCCGTTTCCCGCGACCGCCGCGAAGGCGGTATGCGGGCGTTGGTCGCCCTCCCGGGGCCGTCGGAGGCGTTCGACCTCCACGAAACCGGCCCGGCTGAGTCGTTCGGAGATCTCGTCGACGGGCCAGCGATAGGCGGTGACGACCTTGTGGTCGAAGGGGCCGACCTCGTCGTGGTCGAACATGCCCAGCACCAACGATCCGCCCGGGGCCAGTGCTCGCCGGAACTCGGCGAGCACCCCGTCAAGCTCCTCCGGCGGCAGGTGGATCAACGAGTACCAGGCCAGGATGCCGTCGACCGAGCCGCTTTCGACGTCGAGGCTCTCCAGCGACCCGAGGTGGAACTCGACGTCCGGGTGGGCCGCCCGCGCGTGGGCGATGAACTCGGGGACCAGGTCGATCCCCGTCGCGTCGACGCCGAGCGAACAGAGATGACCGGTGAGATGGCCGGGACCGCAGCCCAGGTCGAGCACCGGGCCCGTCCGGGCTGCCAGGTGCCGACCGATGAAGGCGAGGTCGTCCGCGTTCACCTGCTCGCGTGTGCCGAACAGCCCGATGTACAGATCCGCGACCGACGCGTACGCCTGCCGGACCTTGTCCCTGTCCACCCCGGCACTATACGAGTCACGCACGGCCGCCGTGCCCGACGCTCAGCGTTCCGGTGCCGGGGCCGGTTGAGTTCGTCGATCGGGCGCTCTGCCGGGTGCGCCACCAGCGCCGCGACGCCAGCGCGGCCAGCCCCGCCCCGGCGGCGTTGAGCAGGACGTCGTCCACCGAGGACACGCGGTCCAGCCGCAGGACGAACTGGGCGGCCTCCACCAGGACCGAGCAGGAGGCCGCGAGCCCCAGAATCCGCGGCACCGACGCCAGCGCCGCGAACCGCAGCGGGGCGAAGAATCCCAGCGCCGCGAACACCAGCAGGTTTCCGACTACCTGGACCGTCGCGGTCAGCGGCCCGCCGTCGGCGACGATCGTGAGCAGGTCCCGCAGGGGCACCAGGCTCACCCGACCGGGGACGACGCCGGCCTGGTCACCCGGCAACATGATCATCCAGATCCACGGCACCGTGCCGTAGACGATGCCGACCTCGGCCAGCGACGTCCGCGACGCCGCGACATCGGTGGCACGGCGACGGCGGGTCAGCGCCCACACCACCAACGCGGCCAACGGCAGCACGGCCATCGTGATGAGGACGACGCCGTTGAAAGTACCGAGCCAGCCGTGCCACCCCTTGACCATGAGGCATCCCCTTCCCCCGACGGGTGAAAGCTACCGGCCCCCGGTCGGGATGCGGGCATCGCGCCGGTGGCCCGTTTGCGCAACCCGCACGTCGGGCAGAGAAACGCCATGACGAATGAACGGGGCAAGTCTGTTGGCGCCGGTGGGGCCGGGCGACCGGGTGGGGCGACCTCCACGCCGCCGAGTACGCGCTGACGGCGGCCAACCTCCGCCGTACCCGCCCGGCTCGACAGGTGGCTGGCTCACGGTGGATATGCTCGTCGGCAGTGCCTGGTGCGTCCCAGTGTCGGGGCAGGAGTCGATTCGAGGGCGGTCCATGAACATCGGCGAGATCGCCCGCCGGGCGGGGGTTTCCCGCAGCACCGTGTCGTACGTGCTGAGCGGGAAACGGGCCGTGTCGGAGGCGACCCGGCAGCGGATCCAGGCGGTCATCGACGAGCTGGACTACCGGCCGAACGCCAGCGCCCGGGCGTTGAAGGAGGGCCGCACCCGCACCCTCGGCTTGGTGATCCCTCCGGCGAGCCAGCGGCTGACCGACATGCAGTTGGGCTTTGTCGCCAGTGTGGTGGAGGCTGCCGCCCGCCACGACCTCGATGTGCTGCTGTCCCCGTCCGGTGGCGATCACGACCGGTCGTTCGAGCGGATCGTCACGGGGCGTCGGGTCGACGGCGTGATCCTGATGGAGATCCGACTGGAGGACGACCGGGTGACTCGGTTGTCCAAGGCCGGCCTGCCGTTCGTCACGATCGGTCGGACGGCCGAGCCGCACGGCATGAGCTGGATCGACATCGACTACGCCGGCCTGATCGCCCGGTGCGTGCACCACCTGGCCGATCTGGGGCACCGGCAGGTGGCACTCGTGAACCGCTCCGCCGAGTTGGTGGCCGCGGGTTACGGCCCCAGCCATCGCGCGCTGGCCGGTTTCCGGGCGGCTGCGGCGGAACGGGGCCTGACCGGCGTGGAGGTCTGCTGCGGCGACGACACCGCCTCCGGCGAGGCGTGCGTGGAACAGTTGCTCGCGACGCATCCGGACGTCACCGCGGTGGCGACCATCAACGAGGCCGCACTGCCCGGAATGCAGCGTGCGTTGACCGGTGCCGGGATGTCCGTGCCGGGTGACTTCTCGGTCACCGGGGTCGCCGCCCAGCACTGGGCGGAGGATTTCCGCCCCCCGCTGACCGCTGCCGACGTACCGATGGTCGAGATGGGTGCCGAGGCGGTGTCGCTGCTGTTGGAGACCATCGCCGAGCGCGGAGCCGTGCCACGACACCGCCTCTACACTCCGCCCATCTCGTTGCGTTCCAGCACCGGTCCGGTCCCGGCCCGCTGAGTCCGTCCGGCCTACCCGACGGTGCCTCGCCGTTGCTCCTGGGCGGCGGCCAGGATGAGATAGCTGCTGGCAGTCCAGGTGTACGCGCGGTCCCGCAGCCCGGCACCGGTCTCCGCGTCGAAGTTCTCCGCGAACCCGGACTTCTCGCACAGTGCGAGGAACCGTCGACTGATGTCGTCGGCGATCCTGGTCTGCCCGGCCCGCCGCAGGCCGTCCTCGACCAGGACGGTGGAGGGCGCCCAGATCGGGCCACGCCAGTAGCCGTCGGCCACGTAGTGGGCCGAGTCGGTCGGCTCGGTGGCCAGCCCGTGCGTGGTGAGGTGGGTTTCGACCCCTCGCGCCAGGGCGGCGGCGACCGGCGCGGGCAGGTCGGCTCCGAGTGCGATGGGCATCAGGTCCAGCAGACTGCGACTCGCCCGCAGACGACCGGTGTGCGGGCTGCGGGCCATGAACCGTTCGCCGTCCCACAGGTCGTGAAGCATGGCCGCGCAGATCCGGTCGGCCTCCCCGGACCACTGCTCGGCGGGCTCACCCAACTCGGCGGCGAGGTCGGCAAGGCAGCGAAGTTGCGAGACCAGGAACGCGGCGAGGTCGGCCGTCTGGAGGACGCGGCCGCCGTCGAAGGTGGTCGCGTTGTCCCAGCCGCTGTCGTTGCCGTGCTGGTAGTGGGGCAGGTCCTGGCCGGGCGCTCGTCGTGCGTCGAGCCAGAACCGGGTCCAGCGGGACAGCCGGTCGTACGTCTGGGCCAGCGCCGCCCGGTCCGGCGGCTGGGGGAGGTGTCGACGCAGGTGTCGCAGCGCCCAGCCGTGGATGGGGGGCTTGACGTAGTTGTGCAGGACCTCGGAGTGGGTGACCGAGTCGGGTAGGGCGCCCGCCTCGTCCTGGTGGTCGAAGGGCAGGTGGAACTGGTGCCAGGCCAGCTCCGGCTCGCCAGCGGCCAGGGCGATGGAGTTGAAGCAGTGGTCCCAGCTCCACACCTTGTCCATCCAGTGCTTGGACATCAGGACGGCCGGGCGGCTGACGAAGCCCGCCGGGGCGACGGTGGCCGACCACAGGACGTACGCGGCCAGCTCGGCGGCCGGCGTGTCCGGGCCACGCCATGGGGCGATCGCGTCGACGAACGCGGTGAACTCCGTGCTCCGGTCGCGACACAACTGCTCGAAGGGGACGGACCCGTCGTACGGGCGGCGGGCGGTCGCGTACTCCTCGATCGCGATTTCCCAGGGTTGGTCGGCGGCGAGGTCCAGGGACCGGTCGGCGGTGCCGAGCGCCTCCACGCCGTCGGTGCGCCGCAGAGCGCCGGAGAGCACGGTGACCCGGTAGCGGCGACCGGTCTCGTACGAGGTGAACACGTGGGACCCGTCGACCGGATCGAGGTACAGGTAGGTGCCGCTGAACGGGGTCAGGGTGCCGGCCGCCGCGGCCACCCGCAGACCGAGCCGTCGCCCCCGGATCCGCAGGGTGTCCGGCCCGTCGTAGACGGCCTCGATCCGGTCGGCGCCGAGGCGCCAGGTCAGCAGCGCGGGTGTGGCGACGACGGTGGTGTCGGCGACCGTGGGGGCGAGACGCAGTACGGGGTGCAGCCCGGTCTGGTGGGAGACCAGGTGCAGGTCGTCGGCGTACGTCTTCTCGGCTACCACCGGGGAGATGTTGAACCAGGATCCTCGGTAGCTGAACGGGATGTCCTGGATTCCGAACTCCGGACCGGACGGGGCGACGGTCATGGGTGGCGGGTGCCTTTCTGTGGTGCGGGTGGTCAGTCCTTGACGGCGCCGGCGGTCACGCCCATCGAGACGTAGCGCTGGGCCAGGACCAGCAGCACGGCGGCGGGGACGGAGGCGACGACAGCGGTGGCCATGATGGCGTTCCACTGCTGGTTGTTGTTGCCGATGTAGTGGTAGATGCCGAGGGTGATCGGCTGGTGGTCGCCGCCTCCGGTGAGGGTCGAGGCGAAGATGAAGTCCGACCAGGACCACAGGAACGCGAACAGCGACACCGTGACGATCGAGTTGCGGCTGACCGGCAGCACGACGGACCAGAAGGTCCGCAGCCGGCTGGCACCGTCAACCACGGCGGCCTGGAGCAGTTCGTCGGGGATACCGGACATGAAGGCCGTGAAGATCAGGACGGCGAACGGCACCGCGAGTGTCGTGTCGGCCAGGATCAGGCCGGGCAACGTGTTCAGGACGCCGAGACTGAGGTAGATGGCGTAGAAGCCCATCGCCATGATGATGCCCGGGATCATCTGGGCGATCAGCAGGACGAAGCTCAGCGCCGGGCCGCCGGGCGGTCGGAGCTTCGCCAGCGCGTATCCGGCGGGGGCGGCCAGCGCCACGGTCAGCGCGACCGTGCCGAGGCCGACCAGGAAGCTGGTGCCGAGGTACGGCAACTGTTGGTCGAGCACGGCCCGGTAGCCGTCCAGTGTGCCGTTGGTGGGGATCAGGTGTGGGGGACTGGCCCGCATGTCCTGGTCCCGGGTGAACGACACATTGATCATCCAGTAGACGGGGAAGAGCATCAGCCCGGTCAGCACCAGGCCGACGCCGGTCTTCCACCAGGCCCGCGGCGTCGAGTTGGTCATCGCAGGTGCTGCCTCCGCTCGATCCGGATGTAGACGAGCCCGGCGACCAGGGCCATCACGATGAGCAGGTTGCCGACGGCCGCGCCCGGCCCGAACTCGGGCAGCAGGTTGCCGAAGCCGAGCCGGTACGACCAGGTCGCGAGCGTCGCGGACGAGCCGGTCGGTCCGCCTCTGGTCATGATCCAGATGATGTCGAACACCTTCAGCGTGTAGATCAACCCGAGCAGCAGCGTGATCGCGGAGACGGGGCGCAGCAACGGGAAGGTGATCGACCAGAACCGCTGCCACCCCGTCGCGCCGTCGAGGGCGGACGCCTCGTACACCTCGGCCGGGATCGCCTGCAGGCCGCTGTAGAGCACCACCAGGTTGAACGGGATGCCGATCCAGATGTTCGCGATGATCACCGAGGTGAGCGACCAGCCCGGCGAGGTGAGCCAGTTGACCGGGTCGACGCCGACCACGCCGAGCGCGGCGTTGACCAGTCCCGAGTCGCTGTTGAGCAGCCACGACCAGGTCGACGCCGAGACGATCAACGGCAGCAGCCACGGTACGAGGAACAGCGCCCGCAGTGTGCGTGACAGCGGGAAGTGTTGGTGGAAGAAGAGCGCCAGAGCCATGCCGATGGTGAACTGGAAGGCGAGTGACGCGCCGGTGAAGACCAGGGTGTGCGTCAGCGTCGGCACGAAGGCCGGGTCGGTCAGCACCGTCCGGTAGTTGTCCAGACCGGCGAAGGGCGCGCCGCCCTGCACGAACGAGCGGACGGTGTACTCCCGCAGGCTCAACTCGACGTTGCGGTAGAGCGGGTAGGCGTAGAAGGCCGCCAGGTAGAGGGTCACGGGTGCCAGGAAGCCCCACGCCAGCCATCGGCCGGACCGGCGCTGTCGGGACGGGGGAGACCCGGGTGGGGCGGCGGTCGCCGCCCCACCCTGGCCTCGTACGGCGGTGGAGGTCTCTGTCGTGGGGACCATGGGGTCGCTTCGGCTCGCCTACTTGCTCGTGGCTGCGGCCTGCGCGGCGGCCAGCGCCTCTCCCGGCGACTTCCCGCCGCTGAGGGCCGCCTGCACAGCGGTCCACAGTGATTCGGAGATCTTCGGGTACTTCGTGCCGAGGTTGTCGCCCGTGCGGCCCTTGGCCGCCCGGACCGCCTCGACCCAGACCTTGAGCTTGGGGTCCGCGGTCGCCTGCCGGTCCTGGACGGCGGCGACGGGTGCGACGTAGGAGAGCGTGGTGTCGGTGGTGAGGAGGTTGTCGGCACTGGTCAGGCAGGTGACGAGTTTCTGCGACGTGTCGTACCGTCCGGTGTTCTTCTGCACCGGGATGGAGACGAACTCGCCGCCGGTGGGCGCCGGGGCCGGCCCGCCCGCGCTGGCCGGGATCGCGATGGTGCCGTACGCGAAGCCGAGCTTCTCCGCGTTGGCGAGCTGCCAGGTGCCGTTCTCGGCGAAGGCGTAGTCACCGGTGGCGAACTCCTGCCAACTCGTGGTCTGGGTGTTGTTGATGACCGAGTTCGGGGCGTGGCCCTGCTTGAGCCAGTCCGTCCAGAGGGTCAGCGCGGCCACCGCCTGCGGCGAGTCCAGACTGGTCAGTTGGGCGCCGGATCCCCAGAACCAGGGCAGGAACTGGAAGCTGCCCTCTTCGGTGCCGATCGCGGAGAAGGTGATGCCCTTCTTCCCCTTGGCCTTGACCTTGCCCAGCGCCTCGGTCAGCGACGCCCAGTCCTTGACGGCGGCGGGGTCGACACCGGCCGCGGTGAGCACGTCCCGGTTGTAGTAGAGGGCGAGGGTGTTCGCTCCGATCGGCACCCCGTACGTCCTGCCCTCGCTCTGGCCCGCGCCGAGCAGGTTCTTCTCCATGGCCGAGACGTCCAGCTTGTTGTCGTCGGTGGTGGTGAGCGCGCCGGCCTCGGCCAGCGTCGAGATGACCGGGTTGTCGACGATCAGCACGTCCGGGGAGTTTCCCTGTTGGGCGGCGAGCAGCGCCTTGTTGGTCAGGTCGGTGGTGTCGTAGCCGGTCCGCTCGACCGTCACGCCCGCGGAGGTGCCGCACTTCTTGAGCAGCGCGACCCACTCGGAGTCGTCGGTGAACTGGGGATACGGATCCCAGACGAGGTAGGCGCCGCCGTCGGCGGGCTTGTCCGAGGACGAGCAGGCGCTGCCGGCCGCTGCGGCGAGGGCTATCACGGCGACGGCGGCCAGGCGCCGCCGACGGCTGAGTCCGGTCATGTGGTGCCTCACTTCAAGTCGATCGTCAGGGGTGGGGTGGTGTGACAGTCGCGGGCCGGGCGGAGCCCGGCCATGAGGCGAATCGATTCGACGAATCGGTTCGCACGAAGATAAGGCGGTCCGTAACCGGTGGTCAAGAGATAGGCGGCCGGGCGCGGAAACATAGCCTTAATCGGGCTGTCGATTCATTGACACGGTTCAGTGTCCGGTTCTACGATCCGTGCGAATCGATTCGCAAGTGCTGCCTCCGGAGAGCGTCCCCCACGCCCCACCAAGGAGCCGCCCGTGAAAACCCCGTCCCGCGGCAGGTCAGGACGAGCCGGTGCGATCGTCGCCCGACTCGTGGTCGGCCTGCTCGCCGCCACGACCGCCGTAACCGTCGCCTCGTCCCCCGCCCAGGCCGCCAACGAGACGATCAGCGTCAACTTCTCCTCGACCAGCGGTGCGCCGACCTACCGCGCCTCCGGCTGGATCTACGGCATGACCGAGAACGCCAGCGGTCCGGCCGACCACTTCTACCGGGACGTCAAGTTCCAGTACATGCGCGCCGGCGGTGCACAGCTCCCGGGAAGCGGCTGGGTCGGCGGAACCTACGACCGCCGCTGGAACTCCACAGTCGCCCAGGCGCGTCGGACCAACGCCCTCGGCGGGCAGTTCATCATCCTGCCGCACGACCTGTGGGGTGCGGACGGCGCGGGGATCTCCCGCTTCCCCGGTGACAACGGCAACTGGACCGACTACGACAACTTCCTGACCCGCCTGATCGGCGACGTCCGGGCGTCCGGCCTGTCGGTGCAGTGGGACATCTGGAACGAACCCAACATCACCATCTTCTGGAACCGCCCGATCTCCCAGTACCTCGAACTGTGGCGCCGGACCTACCAGCGCATCCGGGCGGAGTTCCCCAACCAGCTCATCGTCGGGCCGAGCTGTGCCTGCGTACCGTCCACCACACACACCTTCTGGAACCAGTACCTGGACTTCGTCCGCTCGACCAACACGGTGCCGGACATCATCAGCTGGCACTCGCTGCCAGGTGACCCGGTCGCGAACGTCGCCGCCGCCAACGCCACCCTCGATCCGCGCGGCATCGCCCACCCGCGTCCGTACCAGATCAACGAGTACGGCGCCCCCGACGAGCAGAACCCGGCCGACGGCGCCTGGTACATCGCGCGTCTGGAGCGGGCCCGGGCGGACGGCCTACGGGCGAACTGGGCCAGCGGTGGCAGCCTGCACAACGACCTCGGCAACCTGTTGATCCGAAACTCGGCCGGACAGCACCAGCCCAAGGGTGAGTGGTGGAACTACCGCTTCTACGCCTCCCAGACCGGGCAGATCGTCGGGGTGACCCCGAGCCAGTCGTTCGACGCGTACGCCACCAAGGCGACCGGCACGGCGAAGGTCCTGGTCGGTGGTGGTCGTACCACCGGGAACCTGACCGTCAACCTGCAAGGCCTGGACACGACCAGCGGCATCGTGCAGAACAGCCAGGTCCGGGTGCTCACCCAGCGCATTCCGCACAACAACGGCGGCGCCGTGCAGGGGCCGATCACGGTCTCGAACAGCGTGCTGAACGTGTCCAGCAACAACGTCGCCGTGACCCTGCCGTACACCAACCAGACCGACACCTACACGCTGACCCTGCTGCCGCCCTCGGACGGTGGCTTCCAGTCGGTGGCGGTGGCGCAGCACTCCCAGCAGTGCCTGAACAACGCCGGCCTGAGCACGGCCGACGGCAACGTCCAGCAGCAGAACTACTGCGACGGCGGTGACCAGCAGCTCTGGAACTTCCGGCCGGTCGCCGGCGTGGCCAACACCTACACCGTGGTCAACCAGCAGAGCGGCAAGTGCCTCGACGTCAGCGGCGTGTCCACCGCCGACGGCGCGCCCGTGCACCAGTGGACCTGCCTGAACGGCCTCAACCAGCAGTTCACCCTGCGCAAGGTGACCTACTCGGGCAACGACTCGCACGACTACCAACTGGTAGCCCGGCACAGTGGCAAGTGCGTCGATGTCAGCACGGTGTCCACGGCGGCCGGTGCGCTGGTCCACCAGTGGCCGTGCCGGGCGGCCAACCAGGGCAGCCCGTTGAACCAGACGTGGCGGGTCCTGGGCCGGTAGGTGCCCTCGGGGGAGGTGACGCGCTGACCGCCCGCCCGACGGTCAGCGCGTCACCCGACGAGAGCATTCATTGACATGAATGAAACAAAGATCCTACCATTCGATGCGAATCGATTCGCCGACCCCACCGCCGCCCGTGGCGCATCGACCATCCCCCGCTTCTGCGACTCCGAGGAGTGACCTCGTGCGAACTCCGTCCCCCGGTGGGCCAGGAATGGCCCCCGATCCCGTCCCGAGACGCCGTCGCGTCCGACGTCTGAGCGTTCTGGCCGCTGCCCTGGTCGGCGTCCTCGTCGGTTACGGCGTCACGCCCGCCACCTCACCTTTCGCCGCCGAAGCCGCCGCAGCCGTGTCCGCGGCGATCGAGCCGGGTCAGAGCACCACAATCGTCGGCACCCAGTCCGGTCGATGCGTCGAGGTGCCGAACTCCAGCACCACCAACGGCACCCAGACCCAACTGTGGGACTGCAACGGTGCCGCCGGCCAGACCTGGACCTGGACGTCGAGCAAACAGCTCACGGTGTACGGCAACAAGTGCCTGGACGCCTCGGGCCGAGGCACCGCCAACGGCACTCAGGCGATCATCTGGGACTGCAACGGCCAGAACAACCAGCAGTGGAACGTCAACAGCAACGGAACCATCACCGGCGTGCAGTCCGGGCTCTGCCTCGACGCCAACGCCGCCGCCACCGCGAACGGCACCAAGCTCATCCTCTGGGCCTGCAACGGCGGCACCAACCAGCAGTGGACCTCGCCGACCACCCCACCGCCCACCACCCCGCCGCCGAGCGGCGCGCGCCCGTGTGACATCTACGCCTCCGGTGGCACCCCGTGCATCGCGGCGCACAGCACGACGCGTGCTCTCTACGCGGCGTACGCCGGCAACCTCTACCAGGTGCGGCGCTCGTCGGACAACACGACCCGCAACATCGGGGTGTCCGGCGCGGGCGGCACCGCCGTCGCGGCGACGCAGGACTCCTTCTGCTCCGGCACGACCTGCGTGATCACCGTCGTCTTCGACCAGTCCGGGCGCGGCAACGACCTCTGGTACCAGGGCTCCAGCGTGGTCCCGGGCTCGCCGCAGAGCAAGCCGGCGATCGCGACGTCGGAGTCGCTGACCGTCGGCGGCGCCAAGGCGTACTCGCTCTACATCAACCCGGGCAACAGCTACTGGCGCGACGGGCACCTCACCGGCGTGCCGACCGGAGCGGCTCCCGAGGGCATGTACATGGTCACCAGCGGCACCCACGTCAACAGCGGCTGCTGCTTCGACTACGGCAACAGCGAGACGACCAGGAAGGCCGACGCGGCCGGGGCGATGGACGCCATCAACTTCGGCAAGCAGTGCTGGTTCGGCGGCTGCTCCGGCACCGGCCCCTGGGTGCAGGCCGACCTCGAATGGGGTCTCTTCCCGGGCGGCAGCAGCTCCTGGAACCCGAACCAGCGTGCCTTCACCAGCAAGTTCGTCACCGCGACGCTGAAGAACAACGGCGTCTCCCGCTTCGCCATCAAGGGCAGCGACGCCCAGTCCGGCAGCCTCTACACGCTGTGGGACGGCTCGCTCCCGCCGGGATACAGCCCGATGAAGAAGCAGGGCGCGATCATCCTCGGCAGTGGTGGTGACTGCTGCAAGCCCGACGGCGGCGCGAACCTGAGCGCCGGCACCTTCTACGAGGGGGCCATGGTCGCCGGCTACCCGTCCGACGCGACCGAGAACGCGGTGCAGGCCAGCGTGGTGAGCGCCGGTTACCGCTGACCCCGACCACGCCCGAAACGGAGTCGTACGCCGGTCACCACGAAGGTGGTGACCGGCGCACGGTTTCGTCGACGCCAGCCTGGTCTCAGGCGATCGTGCAGGACGCGCCGTTGAGGGTGAACGAGGACGGTCGGCCGTTGTTGCCGCTGTGGGTGGCCTGGAAGCCGATGGTCACCGAGCCGTTGGCGGGGATGCCGCCGTTGTAGGAGGCGTTCCGGGCCGTCACCTGCCCGGAGTTGGGCGAGTAGGTGGCGTTCCAGCCCGAGGTGATGGTCTGCCCGCTCGGCAGGGTGAAGACCAGGGACCAGCCGTTGACGGCGCTGGTGCCGGTGTTGGTGATGGTGATGTTCTCGGTCAGGCCGTTGTTCCAGGCGTTGACGGCGACGGCCACCCGGCAGGCGCCGTTGGTCGGCGGCGGCGTGGTCGGGGGCGGCGTGGTGGGCGGCGGCGTGGTGGGCGGCGGGGTGGTCGGCGGCGGCGTCGTGGGGTTGGTCAGGCCGAAGAACTGCACGGCAGCGGCGGCCATACCGCCAGAGGGCAGGCTGTGCCCGGCACCCTGGATGCTGTACGCCTCGACCTGGACGGTGCCGCTGCTGTCGGCGTACCTACGCCGGTTCCAGTTGGCCTGGGGCGTGTCGGTGGAGGTGGGTGTCTGGCTCAGCCCGAACACGTTCGTCCACTGCTCGATCGTCTCCTGCAACAACGAGTACGGCACGAGGGTGTCGTTGGTGCCGTGCCAGACCTGCACTCGCGGCCGGGGGCCGGAGTAGCCGGGGTAGGCCTGGCGCACCGCGTCGCCCCACTGCTGCGGGGTGCGGTTCATGTTCCCACCGGTGCACTGGCTGCTGCCGGGCGGGTAGTCCGCCGCGTTGGCGAAGCAGTTGAACGGCACGCCCATGAACGCGGCTCCGGCCTTGAACACGTCGGGGTAGAGCGCCAGCATGTGGTTGGTCATCATGCCGCCAGACGAGCTGCCGGTGGCGTAGACCCGGTCCGGGTCGGCCGCGTACTGCTGTTGCACGTGCCGGATCATGGAGATGATCGACACCGGGTCACTGCCCCCACCACGCCGCTTGGCGGCGTCCGACCAGGTGTCGAAGCAGTTGCCGAAGCCGGCCTGCTGGGTCGCCGAGGGGTAGATCACGATGTACCCGTAGCGGTCGGCGAGGCTGGCGAACTCGCTCCCGGAGTAGAAGCCCGGGCCGGACCCTCCGCAGCCGTGCATGGCCACCACCGTCGCCGGCTTGGCCGGGCGGTTGTCCGGTACGTAGACGTGCATACGCATCCGCCCCGGGTTGTCCCCGAAGCTGGTCACCTCGGTCAGCGACGCCGCGTACGCGGGTCGGAGCGCGGGCACCACCAGGCCGGCTGTCACCAGCGGCAAGGCGAGGGCGAGCAGCAGTTTTCTCTTGATTGTCAACGGACGACTCCTTCGATTGCCGGTACGGCTGGGATTGGTCGCGCGATCCGGTGGCGGGTGCGCCCGACGCCCGCGTGATCGCGCCTGCCCGCTACCTGTGGCTTGCCCTGCCCGGCTCCGGACGGCGTTGCATGGCAATTAGTGTTCCCCTCGGCCCTGCAAGTGTCAATCGAAGCATCTCGATTTGCGCGTGATCCCGGGGGTCGGCGGGGCGGCGATCCGTCTACAGTCGTCACACCGTCCCTGAAGAGCACGGAGCGCCTGTGGCAAGCCCGTTCGACATCGACGAGATATATCCGGACGACGGAGACCATGAACTCCGGCTGCCCCGGCGGCAGGTGGGCAACTCGCCCCAGGGGGTCGCCGTGACCCTGCTGGCGGACTACACCCTGCGGACTCGTGTCTCCCTCCCGTCCGCCGCCATCGTGGCGCTGCTCGGAGAGACCGGCGTGACGACGGCCGGGGCGCGCACCGCGATCAGCCGGCTGGCTCGCCGGGGCGTACTGGAGGGCAGTCGACTGGGACGCCGCAGCTCGTACCGGCTCAGCCGCGCCGCGGCCGCCAGCCTCTCCGCCGGCGCCCACTGGATCCTCACCTCCACCACCTCGACGGTGCGATGGGACGGGTGCTGGACGGTCGTCGCCTTCTCGCTGCCGCAGGAGTTGAGCACCCAGCGGCGAGCCCTACGGGCTCAGCTGCGGTGGCTCGGCTACGCGCCGTTGTACGACGGGCTGTGGATCTCGCCACGCGAACTGAACGCCCCGGCTCGGGCCCGTCTCGAACAGCTCACCCTCGGTGCCGTGACGGTGTTTCGCGGCCGGCAGGCCCCGCTCGGGTCGGCGATTCATCGTGCCCCGATCGAGGCCTGGGACATCGAGGCGATCAGCCGGAGTTACGACGCGTTCCTCCGACGCTGGACGCCGCTGCTGCCCAGGGTGGTCTCCGGGGAGGTCGACGGTGTTGCCGCGGTACGGGCGCGTACCGAGGTGATGGACACCTTCCGGCGGTTCCCCGCACTCGATCCGCAGCTGCCCGTGGAACTCCTCCCGGAGGGGTGGCTCCGGCGGCCGGCACAGGAGTTGTTCGCGGCGGTCTACGACGGCCTCGCCGCGCCCGCCGAGCGGCACGTTCGGGCGGTCGTCGCCCGGTTCACCGACAGCACGCAGCCCGGCATCCGGGCGCACACCACCGCCGACATGCTTGCCGGAGTTCGTGTCGAGGCGAGCCTGGCGGAGCGGGGGCCCGGCGGGTCTGCTGGCTGACGACCGCCCGCTGCTGCGGCTGGTGCGCGCAGTCGCCACCCAGTCTCTCCTGGCTGTGAGCGATAACAGGACCACCGTCAGGCGTCTCCCGGCGGTCCGGCCCGTCCACGGACTGCGTGCCGCATGGCAGCGATCCTCGCAGGCAGCCGATGGTAGGCGATACGAGGTGTTCCGGCGCGTGGGCGTGAACGGCTCGTTTCGTCTTGACGAACGGCATGTTATCGCTCACCCTCGATATCGAGGTTTATCGTTTCGCTGGGTTCACCGGGCGAGCCCTGCGGGTCGTACCTCGAATCCGGCGTCCCCTCCGGGCAGGCGGACGTCACCTCAGGGCTCCCGGCAGTGCCGGCGAACGCCTTCCCCAACCGCGTGCGCCGCACCAGGCGGCCGTCCTGATCGACGTGGCACATCACCACCACCGATGCACCCACTGAAAAGGAACGACATGAAATCACGCAGAACGTTGCTGGCGGCGGCGACCCTCGCCGTCGCCCTCACCACCGGCATGACCGTGGCGCTGACTCCCGCAGCCGGCGCCGGCACGACGTTGAAGGCGGCAGCGGCCGAGAAGGGTCGCTACTTCGGCGCGGCTGTCGCCGTCAACAAGTTGTCCACCAGCGCCTACACGACGATTCTGAACCGTGAGTTCAACGATGTCGTGGCCGAGAACGAGATGAAGTGGGCCTCCAACGAGCCGCAGCAGGGCGTGTTCAACCACTCCAGTGGTGATCGCCTGGTCAGCCATGCGCAGGCCAACGGCATGAGCGTACGGGGTCACACCCTGCTGTGGCACGCGCAGCAGCCGGGTTGGGCGCAGGGCATGTCGGGCAGCGCGTTGCGCAACGCCGCGATCAACCACGTCACCCAGGTCGCCACGCACTACCGGGGGAAGATCCACTCGTGGGATGTGGTGAACGAGGCGTTCGCCGATGGTGGTTCGGGTGGGCGGCGTGACTCGAATCTGCAGCGTACGGGTAATGACTGGATCGAGGCGGCGTTCCGGGCGGCGCGGGCTGCGGATCCGGGTGCGAAGTTGTGTTACAACGACTACAACACCGACGGGATCAACGCGAAGTCGACGGGGATCTACAACATGGTGCGGGACTTCAAGTCCCGTGGTGTGCCGATCGACTGCGTGGGGTTCCAGTCGCACCTGGGCACCTCGTTGGCCGGTGACTACCAGGCGAACCTGCAGCGTTTCGCCGACCTCGGCGTGGATGTGCAGATCACCGAGCTGGACGTGATGACGGGTGGCAACCAGGCGAACATCTTCGGTGCGGTCACCCGCGCCTGCCTGGCTGTCTCGCGCTGCACCGGCATCACCACGTGGGGCGTGCGCGACTGTGACTCGTGGCGTGGGTCGGACAATGCGCTGCTGTTCGACTGCAACGGCAACAAGAAGGCCGCGTACACCGCCGTCCTGGACGCGCTCAACGGCGGCTCGACTCCGCCCACCACGCCTCCGCCGGGTTCCGGGGTGGACACCAGTGCCTGGTACGTGCTGCTGAACCGGAACAGCGGCAAGGCCCTGGACCTGTACGCCTCGGCCACCAACGACGGTGCGCGGATCAGCCAGTGGTCGCGGAACAACGGCACCAACCAGCAGTGGCAGTTCGTGGACTCGGGGAGCGGCTACTACCGGCTGAAGTCCCGGCACTCCAGCAAGGTGCTCGATGTCAGCGGCTTCTCGACCGCCGACGGCGGTGCGATCGTGCAGTGGTCCGACCTCAACGGCACGAACCAGCAGTTCCGGATCGCCAACTCGGCTGACGGATACCTGCGTCTGATCAACCGCAACAGCGGTAAGGCCGTCGAGGTGCAGGGCGCGTCCACCGCGGACGGAGGAAACGTCGTCCAGTACGCCGACTGGGGTGGCAACAACCAGCAGTGGCAGTTGGTCCGGATCGGATAGCGACCGGACGAGACAGGTGGCAAGGACGGCGGCCCGCCCCCACCCGGGGCGGGCCGCTGTTTGTGCCCGCTGAGGAAGTGCCGCTCGCCCGATCAGCGCCGCCCCATCGTTCATCGACTGTGAGCGATAACAACAGGTACGTCAAGTCACTGCTTCGTCGAGACTCGAAGACCCGAGGGGCCGCTACCAGCGCCCATGCCAGTGGCCGTGGGGAACCTCGAAGAATAGATGCCAATCGTTTGACGTATGACGTCTTTAGCGCTAATTTTCACCCGCGGGCCATGTGGCTGCCGGGAGCCAGACGGGCACCGCACACCCGGCGCGGGCCTGCTCCCCGGTCGGTCCGTGGCTTGGGTCCAAGGTCGCTCGGCGGCGGCCGAATCTCGAAACCCCAGACGTGCTGACGCCACCACCAGTCGCCAGCACGCACGCCAGGGCACGCGCGTGCGTTCTGCTCGTGGGTGACCCCGATCGAAGGAGTGGACCATGAAGGTCATCGGTGAGGCTCGTCCCGCCTCTCCACCAAGACATCGCTGGCGGTCAGGGTTGGCCACGGCGGCGGCCGCGGTCATGGCGGCCAGCGCGCTCGTCGCGGTCAACCCGGCGCCCGCGGCGGCGGCGACCGTGGATACCAACGCCTGGTACGTCCTGGTCAACCGCAACAGCGGCAAGGCGCTGGACCTGTACGGCTCGGCCACCAACGACGGCGCGCGGATCAGCCAGTGGACCCGCAACAACGGCGCCAATCAGCAGTGGCAGTTCGTGGACTCGGGAGGCGGCTACTACCGCGTGAAGTCCCGGCACTCCGGCAAGGTCCTCGATGTCAGCGGCTTCTCGACCGCCGACGGCGGCGCGATCGTGCAGTGGTCCGACCTCAACGGGACGAACCAGCAGTTCCGCCTGGCCGATTCGGACGGCGGCCACGTCCGACTGATCAGCCGGCACAGCAGTAAGGCGGTGGAGGTGCAGGGAGCCTCCACGACCGACGGTGGCAACATCGTGCAGTACGCCGACTGGAACGGCGCCAACCAGCAGTGGCAGCTCATCCGTACCGACGGCGGCACCGACCCGCCACCGTCCGGTGGCAGCGGATGTGGCAAGGCGCCGACGCTGTCCAGCGGCACGCACACGATCCAGAGCAACGGCAAGAGCCGAACCTTCACCCTGCGCGTGCCGGCCAACTACAACAACAGCAACCCCTACCGGCTGATCTTCGCGTTCCACTGGCGGGGCGGCACCATGCAGGACGTCTCGTCCGGCGGCACCAGCGGAACGCCGTGGTCCTACTACGGGCAGCAGGAGCAGTCGAACAACAGCGCGATCCTGGTCGCCCCGCAGGGATTCGGCAATGGTTGGGGCAACTCCGGCGGTGAGGACATCACCTTCGTCGATGACATGATCAGCCGGATCGAGAGCAGCCTCTGTGTCAACCCGCGGCAGCGGTTCGCCCTCGGCTTCAGTTGGGGCGGCGGCATGAGCTACGCCATCGCCTGCGCCCGGGCCACCGTCTTCCGGGCCGTCGCGGTCATCTCCGGTGGGCAGATCAGCGGGTGCAGCGGCGGGACGCAGCCCATCGCGTACTTCGGGCTGCACGGCATCTCGGACAACGTCCTGAGCATCTCCCAGGGGCGGTCGCTGCGCGACACGTTCGTCCGGAACAACGGGTGCACCGCCCAGAACCCGCCCGAGCCGGGGGCGGGTAGCCGCACCCACATCACGACCACCTACTCGGGCTGCCGGTCCGGTTACCCGGTGCAGTGGGCCGCGTACGACAACGGCCACATGCCCGGCCCGGTGGACGGAACCTACGCCGAGAGTGGCATCACGACCTGGACCAAGGGTGAGATCTGGAGGTTCTTCGCGCAGTTCTCCTGACCCTGGTCGCCGGCGAGGCCGGCGCTGACGTCGGCGGCAGCGTCCGCTCCCGTGCCTGGGAGTGTGGCGCTGCCGCTCAGCGTTGCAGACGAACCGGCTTGCCCGAACCGCTGCGGCGGACCAGCCAGGCCTCGGTGATGTGGGTGAACATCGCCTCGGCGGCGCCCTCGGAGTCGTGGGCGGCGATGCGCTCGTAGATCCGCCGGTGGCCCTGGTTGGACGCCACGCACAGGGAGCGCTCGGTGCGGCCCATGTAGCTGGCGGTGTTGATGACCTGGCTCTCCAGTGCGCGTACGACACCGCGGGCGATGCGGTTGCCGGAGGCCTGCATGATCGTGTCGTGGAAGGCCCGGTCATGCTCGTGGTAGGTCACGTGGTCGTCGACCAGCTCGTCCATCCTGTCGACCATGGCCCGCAGGCGGTCGATGGTCTCCGCGTCGGCGAGCCGGGCGGCGACGTTCGCCATGTCGGACTCGAGCACCCGTCGGGTGACGACCAGGTCGTCCAGGATCGCGAGGCTGTCGTCCTCGGCGATGGTGGCCGCGAGGACCAGTTCGTCGAGCATGTGCCACTGTGACGCCGGGGTGACCATGGTGCCGGCGCCCTGGCGGACCTGCACCAGCCCCTTCTCCTGAAGGATCTTGACTGCTTCCCGGACGACGGTCCGGCTCACCGAGAAGGTCTCGCAGAGGATCGGCTCGGGAGGCAGGGACGTCCCCGACGGGTGTACGCCACGGACGATGCGCTGCACGAGTTCGGCGGTGACCGCCCGGGCGAGGTTTGTCGGTCGACGTACCCACGCCGGGGTTGGCGGATTGTTCAGCGCTGTCTCCTGAGCTGGCGTCATGTCCCCTCCGAATGACTCGCCGTGGCACGACGTCCCGACCAGTCTACGGCCGAGTATTGACGTCACACGTCATACGAGTTACTTTCCGATCAACGATGGCAGACGGCAGGGTCGTCGGCCACCCCACTTTCAGAGGTGACAACTCATGAGACAGCGCGCAATATGGTCGGCCGTCTTCGTTGTTGGATTGGCCCTGACCGGCTGTGGAAGTGCTAGCGACTCGAGCTCGTCCAAGGGCTCCGACGGCAAGTTGGTGGTGTGGGACTGGAAGTCCGGTGAGCCCTTCGCCAAATCGTATCTGGACAAGACGAAGGCCGACTTCAAGAAGAAGCACCCGGACGTCACGGTCGAGTTCGTCGCGCAACCCTTCGACCAGTACTACACGTTGCTCGGTGCGGCGATCCAGTCCGGCAAGGGCCCGGACGTCATGCTGTTCAACGGGGGTGGCCAGATCCGCGACCGGGTGGACGCGTTGGTGCCGCTCAACGACTACGTGGCCGAGGACAAGCAGCGGCTGGCCGGCTGGGAGGCGTTCACAAAGGACGACAAGGTCTACGCCGCCCCGGTGACGCTGCAGGGCTACCCCATCTACTACAACAAGGCGATCTACCAGAAGGCCGGACTCGACCCGGCGAGCCCTGCCACCACGTGGGACAAGTTCGTCGCCGACTGCGCCGCCATCGCCAAGGCCAGTTCCAGGTGCTTCGCCCTCGGTAACAAGGAGGGCGTCGGCATCCAGTTCTGGCTCTCCAGCATGGGGTCGGTCACCCTCCCCGCTGCGGAGTACGACGCCTGGATCACCGGCAAGCGCGACTGGAACTCGCCCAACGTGAAGCGGATCTTCGAGCTCTGGAAGGAGACCGGCGACAAGAAGATGAACACGGACGGGGCCAACTCGACCGCGATGTTCAACGACTCCTTCGCCGCCTTCCAGTCCGGCAAGGCCGCCCACGTCATGGGCCTCATGTCGGACGTGGGGCACTGGCAGGACTTCAACGAGTTCCTGACCCCGGAGAAGCTCGGCGTGATGAAGGCCCCGGTCGTCACCGCAGGCACCACTCCGAGTCTTCCGTACGACGGTGGCATCGGTTACGCGGTCGCCAAGTGGACCAAGGACCCGAAGGTGGCCGCCGACCTGGTGCGCTCGCTGAGCTCGGCCGACGCGCTGAAGGCGTTCTATGCCGACGCCGGCGCGATCGCAGCCGACACCACGATCGACGTGTCGCAGGCCGGCCCGGCCGCCACCACGATCGTCGGTGAGCTGAAGACCGGCAAGCCCGCTCTGCACGTCGCGCTCTCCTCGAAGACGATCGACCTGATGGGACGGCTCTCCCAGCAGCTGCTCAGCGGTTCGATCACCGTCGACGAGGTGGTGAAGCAGTTGGCCGCTTCCGACCAGGCGGGCTGACCTCGTGCCGATCGGAAACACGCAACCGTCGGTCCGTCTGGCTTCGGCCGGACGGGCCGGCGGTCCGGCGGCCACATCCTCCGCACATCGGGGTGGCACCCGTCCCCGTCGCACCCGTAGCGGCCTCGGGGCGGAGCGCTTCGCCCCCTACATCCTGGTCGCTCCGGCCGTCCTGATCATCGTGGCGCTGCGGCTCTACCCGCTGATCCTCGGAGTCAACTTCTCCTTCACCGGCGACGGTGACCGGAACGGAGAAGCGGTCGGGTTCGGCAACTACCAGGAGCTGTTCGGTGACCCGCTGTTCCGTACCGCGCTGGGCAACGTCGGCCTGCTGGTGTTGCTGCTTCCGGTGGCGGTGGCGATCCCCGGTCTCCTCGCCACCTTCATCTACCTCCGGGTGCCGGGCCACCGCTTCTACCGCAGCGTCTACTTCTTTCCCGCGGTGCTCTCACCGGTCATCGTCGGGGCGATCTTCAACCTGCTGCTCGCCTTCGACGGCCCCGTCAACGCCGTCCTCGGCTCGGTCGGGGTCGGCCCGGTGGACTGGCTCGGTGACCCGGACGTCGCGATGTTCGTGGTGGTGGGCGTCCACATCTGGGCCACCTTCGGGATGGCCCTGGTGGTGTTCCTCGCCGGGTTCGCCACGCTCGACGCCGCGCTGTTGGACGCCGCCCGGGTGGATGGCGCGTCACTGCGCCAGGTCGTCTGGCACGTGATCATCCCGAGCCTCTCGCGGACCATCCAGTTCGTCTTCGTGACCACGATGATCGGGATGTTGACCTCCATGTTCGGGCTGCTGTTCGTCATGACCAGCGGTGGTCCCGAGGGCTCGACGTACCTGCCGGAGTACTACATCTGGATCCAGCAGGGCCAGATGAACCGCCCGGCGCTGGCGTCCGCCGCATCGACGATTCTCTTCGCGATCATGCTCGTGGTGGGGATGTTGCAGATCAAACTGCTCGAACGATCGGGAAAGGTGGACTGATGCCCCGCGTCCGTCTGGGATGGTGGATGCTCGCCATCCCGATGTCACTGCTCGCGGTGGCGACGATCTACCCCCTGCTCTTCACCGCCAACGTCGCGATGAAGACCCGCCGGGACTACATCCTGGACCGGTTCTCCCTGACCAGCACCCTGCAATGGGAGAACATCAGCACGGCGTGGACCAGCGTCGGCATGGGCCGCTACTTCGTCAACTCACTGATCGTGGTGACGGCGTCGGTGCTGCTGCTGCTCCTGCTCGGGTCGATGGCCGGCTTCGCCCTGAGCCAGTTGCGGTTCCGTGGTTCGTCGGCGTTGTTCCTGGGCTGCCTCGCGGGACTCTTCATCCCGTTTCAGGTGATCATGGTGCCGCTCGCGCGGATAATGGCCGACACCGCGCTGATCGACACGTACCCCGGTCTGGTCCTCGTCTACGTGGCCCAGTTCCTGCCCTTCACCGTCTTCCTGATGACGAGCTACTACAAGGGCATCCCACCGGAGATCATCGATGCCGCCCGGATCGACGGCAACACCGTCTACGGCGTGTATCGCCGGATCATGCTGCCCCTGGGCCGCCCGGCGCTGCTGTCGGTCGGCATCCTCAACGCCCTGTTCTGCTGGAACGACGTCCTCATGGCGCTGGTGATGATGCCGTCGGCCGAGAACCGGACGCTCATGATCGGGGTGACCTCGTTGCGAGGGCAGTACTCCGACAACATCCCCACCTTCGCCTCCGGGGTGCTGATCGCCGCGATACCCGTCCTTCTGGTCTACCTGTTCCTCCAGCGCCAAATTGCCGACGGCGTCGCCGCCGGTTCCACGAAGGGTTGACATGCGGATCACGGGTTATCGGACGCTCACCACGGTCCAGGAATGGGGGCGCCCCGTCGGCGACGCCAACGGCGTGTTCGCCGACGGGGTCGTCCCGGTCTCGATCGTCCTCGTCGACACCGACGAGGGCATCACGGGCGTCGGCCTCGGGCCGCACGTCGAGATCGAGCGGATCTTCGCCGCGATCGAGGGCGAGGACCCCCGTGCGGTGACAACGTTGTACGACCGCATGCTGCGGCACACCTTCAAGGCCGGCCACGCGGGGCCGGTGTTCGGCACCATCGGTGCTCTCGACACCGCACTGTGGGACATCAAGGCGCAGGCTGCCGGTGAGCCACTGTGGCGGCTGCTGGGCGGACGTGACCGGCGGGTCAACGCCTACGCCTCCGGTCTGGACATCGGTCTGACCGACGACGAGCTCGTCTCGGCGTACGAGGTCTACGCCAGCTATGGCCTGCGGGCCGCCAAGCTCAAGGGCGGCCTCGACATCGAGCGGGACCGGCACCGGCTCGGCCTGGTCAGAGACGTCCTGGCCGAGGCCGGGCACGGCCGGCGGCCAGGTCTGATGCTCGACGTCAACGAGGCATGGACCCGGAAGCAGGCCGTGCGGCACGTCTGCGAACTCGAACGCGCCCTCGACCTCATCTGGATCGAGGAGCCCGTCCGACGTTGGGACGCCGAGGGCCACGCCGCCGTCAGCCGAGGAGTGTGCGCGTCGGTCGCCACCGGGGAGAACCTCACCGGGCTCGAGCAGTACCGCCCGCTGATCGCGGCCGGCGCGGTCGACATCGTCCAGATGGCCGCCGTCTGGGGGGTCACCCACTTCCTGCGGGTGTCCGCCCTGGCCCACGCCCACGACCTGCCGGTCAGCCCCATCGGCAACAGCCCGGTCGGGCTGCTGCACGCCGCGACCTCGGTGCCGAACCACCTGACCAGCGAGCTGCAGGACCTTCACCGACCGGTCGGTGTCTCCATCGACCTGCACGTCGAGGACGGCGCCTTCATCCTCGGCGACTCACCCGGGCTGGGTGTCCGCGTCGACGAGGAGTTGATCCGGGCCGCCAACCGCCGCCCGCAGGCGCAGACGGCCGACAGTCCCAACGTCCGGCCGGAGCGGGCCGGCCGCCGGTTGCTGGCCGGTGTCGACGGTATCGTCGCCGGCCGGCAGGTGCCCGTCGTGTCGCTGAATTCGCACAACGAGGTGGCGTCCAGCGGGCGGTAGCGAGCTGAGCACCACATCAGGAGGAACGTGGGTGCACCGCCGCGGCGGTGCACCCACGCCCATGCACGGTCGGCACGACCGACGTACCGACCGTCGAGACGGAGGATCGATGAAGGCAGTCGTCTACCGGGGGGCGCGTCACCTCGGAATCGAAGACCGTGAACCGGCGCCACCCGGTCCAGGACAGGTGCGGATCGACGTGGCCTACACCGGAATCTGCGGCACCGACCTGCACATCTACCACGGGGACATGGACGCCCGGGTCGGTGATTCCGCGATCATCGGGCACGAGATGTCCGGGCGGATCGCCGCCGTCGGTGCGGACGTCGACGGCTGGAGCGTCGGCCAGCCCGTCACCGTGATGCCGACCCGCCCGTGCGGACAGTGCGCGGCCTGCCAGCGCGGCACCTCGCACATCTGCCACGCCATGAACTTCCTCGGTATCGACTCACCGGGCGCCATGCAGTCGTCCTGGAACGTGCCGGCGGAGCTGGTCCTGCCACTGCCCGAGGAACTACCGCTCGACCACGCGGCGCTCGTGGAGCCGGTCGCGGTCGCCGTGCACGACGTCCGGCGGGGCAAGGTGTCCGCCGACGACCAGGTGGTCGTGGTCGGCGGTGGGCCGGTGGGGGTGCTCATCGCGACCGTCGCGCAGAGCCGTGGCGCGCGGGTGCTCCTGGTCGAGCCGGACCCGTACCGGCGTGAGGTGGCGGGCGGCGTCGGGATCGAGGCCGTCGACCCCGGGTCGACCGATGTCGTGGCACTTGTCAACGACCGTACCGACGGAGCGGGCGCCGACATCGCCTTCGAGGTGTCCGGCGCTGCCGCCGGTGTCACCACGGCGGTCGACGTCCTCACCACCCGGGGACGGTTGGTGATGGTGGCGATCCACCCCAAGCCCCGCGAGGTCAATCTGCACCGGTTCTTCTGGCGCGAGCTGGAACTCCTCGGCGCCCGGCTCTACCAGCGAGACGACATGGTGGAGGCGATCCGGTTGGTCGCCTCGGGTGCGATCCCGGCACGACAGCTCATCTCCCGGGTCGAGCCGATCGACGGGGCCGCCGCCGCCTTCACGGCGCTCGAAGGTGGCGGCGTCATGAAGGTGCTGCTCGATCTGCAGGGAGGCAACCAGTGACAGCACTGTTCGACCTGTCCGGACAGACCGCCGTCGTGACCGGGGCCCGGCGCGGCATCGGCCTCGCCATGGCCGAGGCCCTGGCCCTGGCCGGCGCTGACATCGTCGGCGTCTCCGCCCAGCTCGAAGCGAACGGCAGCGAGGTCGAACGCCGGGTGCAGGCCGCCGGCCGCCGGTTCACCGGACTGCGGGCCGACCTCGGTGACCGGGCCGCCGTGCACCGGCTGGCCCGGGACCTCACCGCTCTCGGGCCGGTCGACATCCTGGTCAACAACGGTGGCACGATCGCCCGCACTCCGGCCGCGGAGCATCCGGACGAGATGTGGGACCAGGTCATCGAGGTGAACCTCAGCAGCCAGTTCGTCCTGAGCCGGGAGATCGGCCGGACGATGGTCGAGCGCGGCCGAGGGAAGATCATTTTCACGGCGTCGCTGCTGAGTTTCCAGGGCGGTATCACCGTCCCCGGCTACGCCGCGTCGAAGTCGGGCGTGGCCGGCCTCACCAAGGCACTGGCCAACGAGTGGGCGGCCCACGGGGTGAACGTCAACGCGATCGCCCCGGGCTACATCGCCACCGACAACACCCAGGCGCTGCGCGACGATCCCGACCGTAACCAGGCGATCCTCGGTCGGATTCCGGCCGCCCGGTGGGGTCGGGCCGACGATCTCGGCGGTGCCACGGTGTTCCTGGCCTCGGCCGCGTCCGACTACGTCAACGGGATCGTGCTGCCCGTCGACGGCGGTTGGCTGGGCCGATGACCGGCGGACAGGGGCCCGGGCGAGCCGGGATCGTCGACGCGCACCACCACCTCTGGGTCCGCGCACGGCACCCACAGTCGTGGATCGACCCGGTGACGATGGCGGCCATCGACGCCGACTTCGAGCCCGCCGATCTCGCGCCGCTGGCCCGGGCCGCCGGGGTCACCGCGACCGTGGTGGTGCAGTCCATCGCGTCGGAGGCGGAGACGGTGGACCTGCTGGGCATCGCGGCCGAGGACACCCTCGTCCGTGGGGTCGTCGGCTGGGTGGACCTGACCGCCGCCGACGTCGCCGCCCGCATCGACCGGCTGCGGGCGGCACCGGGCGGGGAACGCCTCGTCGGCATCCGTCATCTCGTGCAGAGCGAGACCGACCCGGCGTACCTGGACCGTCCGGACGTCCGGCGAGGGATCGCCGCGGTGGGTGCGGCGGGTCTGGTGTTCGACCTGCTGGTCCGCCAGCACCAGCTACCGATGGCCGCGCGCCTGGCGCACGACCTGCCGGAGGTGAGCTTCGTCCTCGACCACCTGGGCAAGCCCGCGCTGGGCCGTCCGGAGATGACGGAGTGGACCCGCGACCTGCGGGCGTTGGCGGACGCGCCCAACACGACGGCGAAGATCTCCGGGCTGGTGACGGAGGTGGATGGGGCGTCCTGGACGCCGGGAGACCTCCGACCGGCCGTCGAGGACGCGCTCGACGCGTTCGGGCCGGACCGACTGATGTACGGCTCGGACTGGCCGGTCTGCCTGCTCGCCAGCTCGTACGCTCGGTGGGTCGAGGCGCTGGCGGAGCTGCTGGGAGACCACGACACGGCCGGCCAGGCGGCGGTCTGGGGCGACACGGCACGCCGGGTCTACGGGCTGGAGGCGGCGTGAGGGCGCGGGCACTGGCGCTCCGACCGGAGGTACGCCTCACCGAGCTGGGCTTCGGCGCGGCCCAGGGCGGCAACCTGTACCGGACGACGACGGACGAGGAGTTCGCGTCGGCGGTCGACACGGCGTGGGAGGCGGGTGTCCGGTACTACGACACCGCGCCGCACTACGGGCTGGGGTTGTCCGAGCGTCGGCTCGGCGCTGCCCTGCGTGAGCGGCCACGTGACGAGTACGTGGTGTCGACGAAGGTCGGCCGACTCCTGGTGCCGTCGCCGCAGAACGCGCACCTGCGGGACTCCGGCGGGTTCGACGTCCCGGCCAGCCACCGGCGGGTCTGGGACTTCAGCCGCGACGGCGTTCTCCGCTCGATCGAGGCCAGCCTGGACCGTACCGGGCTGGACCGGGTCGACGTGGTCTACCTGCACGACCCGGACGACCACTGGGAGCAGGCGGCACGCGAAGCCGTACCCGCCCTGGTCGAGCTGCGTGACCAGGGCGTCGTGGGCGCGATCGGCGCCGGCATGAACCAGTCGGCCATGCTGGCGCGGTTCGTGCGGGAGACCGACGTCGACGTGCTGATGTGCGCCGGGCGGTACACCCTGCTGGAGCAGGGCGCGGCGGACGACCTGTTGCCGGTCGCCGAGAGCCGGGGGGTGGGCGTGGTCATCGCGGGCGTCTACAACTCGGGGCTGCTGTCACGGGAGCGGCCACCGGCCGACGCCGTCTACAACTACCAGCAGGCTCCCGCAGACCTGATCGAGCGGGCGCGACGGATCGCGGCGGTCTGCGAGACGTACGGCGTGACCCTGCCGCAGGCGGCGCTCGCCTTCGTGCGCAGGCACCCGGCAGTGGTGTCGACGGTCGTCGGTGTGCGCAACGGCGCGCAGGTGACCGAGACGGTGCAGCGGTTCGAGACCGCCGTGCCCGACGAGCTCTGGGACGCGTTGGCGACAGCGGGGCTGCTCGCCGCGTAGCCGGGCCAGTACGACGCCGCCGGACGCGGCTGACAAGAAGACGTCCCGGTCGGGACCGGCTCCGTTCATCGGACACCGGTCCCGACCGGGACGTCATTCGTTACCGCGACAAGCCGCGGGTCACAGCGCGGTGAAGCGCCACTGCTGGTTGGCCGCACTGTGGCAGGTCCACTGCAACAGACGGGCACCGTCCGCGGTGGCGGCGCCGTTGACGTCCACGCAGAGGCCGCTCAGCACGTTGCGCACCGTGTACACGCCGGAGGTTCCGGTCGCGGTCGCGGTGAACTTCTGCTGGTTGCCGTTGTTGCAGGTGGCCTGCTGGAGGAAGGCACCCGCCGCGGTCGAGCTGCCGACCACCTCGACGCACTTGCCGCTGTGTACCGCCTTGAGGTAGACCGCACCGCTACCGGCGTCGACGGCCTGCCACTTCTGGTTGTTGCCGCCGGTGGAGGCCCACTGGGTGATCTGGGCGCCGTCGGCGGTGGAGACCCCGCTGACATCCATCAGCTTGCCGCTGTGCTGCGCGGTGACCGTGTAGGTCTTGCCCGCCAGACCCCCGCCGCCGTTGGTGGGTGTCCCGACGCCGTTCCCGCCGAAGGTGTGCGAGTCCAGGTCGAACCAGTTGTTGCCGCTGCCCTTGAACACCATGTAGAGCGTCTGCGTGCCACTGCTGGAGGCGACGCTCACCGGCGCCGTGGACTGGTAGTTGTCCCAGCCACCGGTGCTGGGCACCGGTGTGGTGGCCAGCAGCGTCCCGGTGGGCGAGCCGGACCGCAGCTCGATCGTGCCGCCACCCGACGGCGACGACAGCCGGTAGCTGACGGTCGAGATGCCGGACAGGCTCATCGGGCTGAACGAGATCCAGTCGTTGTTGGAGATGTCACCGACGCGCTTGGTGCTCTCCGCGGCGGCCTGGTCGACGACCCGGATGCCGGACTGGCCGCTGAAGTACTCGGACTGCTTGTGCTTCGGTTGCAGGATCGCCTGCGCGGTGCCGGTCAGCGGGGCCGCGCCCCCCGCACCGCCGCTGTCGGTGTACCGGGCGTTCAGCACGTAGAACAGGTTCGCGCCGTCGGGGTGCCCACCGAGCAGGTCCGTGGAGATGGTGCCCGAGCAGCCCGGATACTCGGTGGTCTCGTGGGCGTGGTCGTCGTGACCGAGCGCCGGGTTGAGGAACACCTTCGAGCAGTCGACAGTGCCGCCGTCCGGGTCGGTCACGGTGATCTGGTAGGGCACCCGGTCACCGAAGGTGAGCATGCCCCCGTTGGGCGGGGTGGTGATGGTGACCACGGGGGCGCTGTTGCCGACGGTGATCTGGACGTTGGCGAAGCCGGTCTTACCGGTGTTGTCGGTGACCTTCAGCTGCGCCGTGTAGTTGCCGTTGGCGGTGTACACCTTCGACGGGTTGGCCGCGGTGGAGGTGGTCCCGTCGCCGAACGTCCACTGGTAGCTCAGCGTGTTGCCCGGGTCCGGGTCGGCCGTGCCCGCGCTGCTGAACTGGACGGTGAGCGGCGCGCTACCACTGGTCGGCGTGCCGGTGGCCTTGGCGATCGGCGACCGGCCGCCCTGGATGTAGTCGATCCGGTAGAGCCCGGAGTCGCTGTTGCCGCCACCGAAGTTGGTGCCCCACTCCAGCAGGTAGAGCGAGCCGTCCTTGCCGAACTCCATGTCCATCGGCTTGTTGAACCGCGTGCCGGGCAGGAACGGGTTGGTCCGGGTCACCGCCGAGGACGAGTCGAAGTGCACCTCCTTGATGTAGTTACGCGCCCACTCGTAGAAGAAGTGCACGCCGTCGTAGTAGGGCGGGAACTTCGTCGCGGAGGTGTTCGCCGGGTCGTACCGGTAGATCGGTCCACCCATCGGCGCCGAGCCGCCGGAGCCCAGCTCCGGGAAGGTCGGCGAGGTGCCGTAGCCGTACCAGATGTTGGGTGCGACGACGGGGCGAAGGCTGGTCAGGCCGGTGTTGTTGGGTGAGTTGTTGACCGGCGCGTTGCAGTTGAACTTCGAGCCGACGACGCCGGTGTCCGGGTTGAACGGCGCGTACGCCTGGTTGTCACCGTGGCAGAACGGCCAGCCGTAGTTGCCGGCCTGCTTGATCACGTTGAGCTCGACCAGGCCCTCGGGGCCCCGGTTGGTGGTGGGCGGGTTCCGGTCCGGCCCGTAGTCGGCGAGGTAGACCCAGCCGTTGGCCGGGTCGATCGAGAAGCGGAACGGGTTGCGGAAGCCCATCGCGTAGATTTCCGGCTTGGTCTGCGCGGTGCCCTGGGCGTAGAGGTTGCCGGTCGGGATGGTGTAGCCCCCGCTGGCCGAGGGCCGGATGCGCAGCAGTTTGCCGCGCAGGTCGTTGGTGTTGCCGGCGCTGCGGGCGGCGTCGAGGTTGGACTTGCCCGAGCGCCAGTCCAGCGGGGCGTAGCCCTGCCAGTTGGGGTCGAGGTTCGGCGGCGTGTCGTCGCCGGTGCCGATGTAGAGGTTGCCGTCCGGACCGAACTTGATGTACCCGCCGGTGTGGCCGGGCTCGGGGAAGGTGCGGTCCCGGTACGCAGGGATGTCGATGATCGTCACACCGCTGGACGTGTTCAGCGTGTCACCGCTGACCGTGTAGCGGGAGACCCGGTTGACGTCGGTGCTGCTGCTGGCCGGCGAGTGGTACAGGTAGATGTACCCGTTGCTGGCGAAGTTGGGGTCCAGCGCCATGCCGGTGAGGCCGTCCTCGCCGCCGGTGTAGACGCTGAGCGTGCCGGCGGTGACGGTGCTGTTGGTGGAGGGCTTGAAGATCTTCACCTGGCCGCCGCGCTGGACGTAGAAGACGCGGCCGTCCGGGGCCACACCCATCGCCATCGGGTCGACGGTGTTGTCGTCGAGGGTGCGCTTCTCGAAGTTGCCCCAGACCGTGCCGCCGCAGTCTCCGGGCGCGTTGCCAGCGGCCCACTGGACACCGCCGAGGACGTGGTTGCGGAAGTTCGTCTCGCTGTAGGAGGCGATGGCGTGGCCCATCGCGGTGGCCCACACCCGCCCGCCGCCGGCGTTGCGGCACCAGGAGATCGGATGATCCGGGCCCATCGCCCGGGATCCCGGGTTGTACGTGCGCTCGTCGGCGGTCACCAGCACGTGTACGTTGCCGCGCGGGTTGGTGTCGAAGTTGTACCACTCTTCGCTGCGGTTCCACCGATCCGGCAGACCGGCCGTCGACGGGTGCTGCTTGTCGGCGACGATGGCGGTGCCGGGCAGCACGCCGGGGGAGTGCTCGGGCATGTGGGCGCCGCCGTTGATGGTCTGGTCCCACCACGGGTACTCGGACTCGATGCCCATGTCGGTGGCGTTGTGGATGCCGACGATGCCCTTGCCGCTGGCGAGATAACCCTCCACCGCCTGGCGCTGGGCCGCCGAGGTCCAGACCATGCCGGAGGTCTGGAACATGATGATGACGTCGAAGGTCGCCAGGTTGGCGGCGGTGAAGACGCTCGAGTCCTCGGTCGCCACCAGCTCGAAGTTGTTCGCGGCGGCCTGCTGCTGGAACATGCTGATCCCGGCGGGGATCGAGTCGTGCCGGTAGCCGGCGGTCTTGGTGAACAACAGGGCGCGGAAGGCCGGGGCCGCTGAGGCGGGTGGAGCGAGTCCGAGCGCCAGCAACAGGCCGGCGATCACTGAGATGAGCAATGTGTTGCGGCGCATGCCGTCTCCTAGGTTGGGCGGGCGTGGGGGGTGTGACCACGGGCACCACGCTGCGTCAGGTTGTGCCTGGACGCGTTGGTGGGCACGACTGTTCTGGCCTGTCCTCATGCCGTCCGCCGAAACGGCAGTCAGACCCGCAGGACGTCACTCAGTGTGACGGTGGCGGTGGTTCCCGCCCCGTGGTCCACGAGGTCAGGATGAGCTAGAGATCCATGACTGTCAATTAATGGAGTGACGTCCGACGTCCTGCCCGGTTGACGACGGCCGCCATCGGCTTCCTCGCTGCGGCATCGCTGCCGATCTGGCTGCCGGCCTTGGCAATCGGCCCCGGTCGAGGATTGCGGACCAGCATCCAAACATCTATCTTCATACGTGTGATGTTTCGTCGATGTCAAGAGAATGTTCGCGATAGAAGAACGTAAACATCCGCCGCTACCTACGAAAGTTCGATGGCTGACACCTCGAAGCCACCGTAGCGTTTGATCGAACCTTGTTGATGACTACTGTCTGTGAGGGCTTTCGGAATGTCAGACCCGCGGCCGGTGCCGTTACTCACCCTCCGGGGCATCGGCAAGTCCTTCCTCGGCGTACGCGTTCTCGACGGTGTCGACCTCGACGTGGCACCGGGCGAGGTGCACGCCGTCGTCGGTGAGAACGGCGCCGGGAAGTCGACCCTCATGAAGATCGTCTCGGGCGGCTACGCCCCGGACGAGGGCACCGTCGAGTTCGCCGGTGAACCCCGCACGTTCCGTGGTCCGCGCGACGCGCAGCGGGCCGGCGTCGGCATCATCCACCAGGAGTTCAACCTTCTCCCGGAGCGCACCGTCGCCGAGAACGTCTACCTGGGGCACGAGCCGGTCCGCCGCGGTCTGGTCGACCGTCGGGCGATGCTCGACCGCACCAGCCGACTACTCGCCTCGATCGGGGAGACCACGTTGCCGGCGGACGCCCGGGTGGGCCAGCTCGGCGTCGCCCAGCAGCAGGTCGTCGAGATCGCCAAGGCGCTCGCCCTGGACGCCCGACTCCTCATCATGGACGAACCGACCGCCGCGCTGGCCGACCACGAGGTCGAGCTGCTCTACGGGCTGGTGCGGCGACTGCAGGAGCGAGGCATCGGCCTGCTCTACGTCTCACACCGGCTCGCCGAGGTCTTCGACCTGTCCAGCCGGATCACCGTCCTCAAGGACGGCCGGCGCGTGACCACTGTCGACACCGCGGACACCACCGCCGACCAGCTGGTGCGGCACATGGTCGGGCGGGAGCTGTCCAGCTACTACCCGGACCGGGCCGCCCCCGAGGACCGCGGTCCGGTGCGGCTCAACCTTCGCGATGTGGGAAACCGGAAGCTGCGTGACGTCAACCTCCAGTTGCGCGCCGGTGAGGTGCTCGGCATCGGCGGCCTACAGGGCTCCGGCCGCTCGGCGCTGGCCCGCGCGATCTTCGGGGTGTCCCCGTTCACGACCGGTGACGTCACGCTCGACGACCGGCCGGTCCGGCTGCGCTCACCGCGCACCGCGATGCGCGCCGGCATCGCCTACGTCACCGAGGACCGCAAGGGCGAGGGGATCGTCCCCCGGCAGTCGGTGCTCGACAACGCGCTGCTCGCCAGCCGAGCCGTGTTCGCGATTCGCTCCGGGCATGCCGCCCGTACCGTCCGGGCGCGCGAGCTGCTCGCCGCCGTGGAGGTCCGCGGCGCCGGCGACGACCAGGAGATCCGCTACCTGTCCGGGGGAAACCAGCAGAAGGTCGTGCTGGCCCGGTGGCTGGCGCTCAACCCGCGGATCCTGCTCTTCGACGAGCCCACCCGGGGCATCGACGTGGGCGCGAAGTCAGCCATCCACGACCTCGTCCGACGCCTCGCACGTGACGGCGCCGCCGTACTGATGATCTCGTCCGACCTGCCGGAGCTGTTGGGGATGAGTGATCGGATCGTGGTCATGCGGGACGGCCGCGTCGCGGGCGAACTGCCCGCCGGCGCGAGCGAGGAGGACGTCGTCGCCCTGGCGGTCGGGACCACGCGGGAGGCTGCCGCATGAGTGCCCTGTCGCTCCTGCCGGCCCGGCGTCCCGTACCGGGCGTCTTCGTGGCCCTGACCCTCACCCTGGCGATCGGTTGGCTGGTCGTCCTCGTCGACGGCGGTCAGCTCTTCAACCAGTCCACGACAGTGAGTCTGCTGCACGTCGCCGCCGGGCTCGGGCTCGTCGCCGTCGGTCAGACCCTGGTCATCCTGGGCGGCTCGCTCGACCTGTCGGTGGCGTACGTGATCAGCCTCAGCACCCTCGTCGCCGCCGAGACGATGAACGGCAGCGATGGCGCGCTGGTGCCGGCCATCGGCCTGGCGCTCGCCGTCAGCGCGGGCGTCGGGCTGCTCAACGGGCTGCTCGTCACCAAGTTCCGGGTCAACGCGTTCATCGCGACGCTCGGCGTCGGGCTACTGCTCAAGGGATACCTCGACAACGGCTACGACGGCCCGGCCGGCACCACTTCGCCCACACTCGTGCAGTCCCTCGGGTACCAGCGCATCGGCCCGGTGCCGGTGTCGTTCCTGCTGCTCATCGCCGTGACCGCCGCGGCCTGGTTCGCGCTCTCGCGGACCCGCTTCGGGCATCACCTGATCGCGGTCGGCGGTGACCCGGAGGTGGCCCGGCTCTCCGGCGTCCGCAACGACCGGATCCTCGTCACCGCACACGTGCTCTGCTCGATGTGCGCGGGGCTGGCCGGCATCTACCTCGCCAGTCGACTCGGCTCCGGCGCGCCCCGGGTGGGCACCGAGGGCCTCTACGACCTGGAGTCGATCGCCGCGGTGGTGATCGGCGGGACCGCCCTCGCCGGTGGTCGCGGCGGCGTGATCGGCACGGTCGGTGGGGTGCTGCTGCTCGCCAGCATCGACGCCATCTTCAACCAGCTCGAGGTCGACGCCTTCTTCAAGCAGGTGATCCGGGGCGTCATCATCATCGCCGCGGTCGCCGTCTACGCCCGCAGGGCCCTGCGAAAGGCGTCCTAACCATGCAGACCGTCCAGTCCCGTTCGCTGCCGCTGCGGCTCCCCCGGGTGCGTCCCGGTGGCATCCTGCCGATCCTCGCGATCCTCGCGGTGCTGTTGGTGCTCGTCGGCATTCGACAGCCCGACTTCCTGTCCCCGCCGTCGCTGATGTCGTTCCTCGGTCGTTCGGCGCCGATCATCCTGCTCGCCGCCGGCCAGTACTTCGTGATCGTCGCCGGCGAGTTCGACCTCTCCGTCGGCTCCCTGGTGACCGCGCAGGTCGTCGTCGCCGCCCGGCTGATCGACAGCGACCCGGGTCGCACCTGGCCGGTGGTGCTGCTCCTGCTCGCCTTCGGAGCACTCGTCGGGCTGGTCAACGGCCTCGTCACGACACGGCTGCGGGTGCCGTCGTTCATCACCACGCTCGGCATGTTCCTGATCCTGGTCGGAGCGGTCTACCTCTGGTCCGACGGGGCCCCGAAGGGCGGTCTCTCCGAGGAGTTCCGCCGGTTCGGCCGACGCGCCTTCGAGGACGTGCCGCTGCTCGGCCGCGTGCCGTACGCGCTGCTGGTCCTGCTGGTCCTGGCGGTGGTGGCAGTGCTGCTGATGCGCTCCGACTTCGGGCGGACCCTGGTCGCCGTCGGCGACAACCCGCGTACCGCCGAGCTGAGCGGAGTACGCGTCTGGCGTACCCGGACGATCGCCTTCGTCCTCAGCGGGCTCGCGGCGGCGGTGGCGGCGATCCTCCTGGGCGGCTACAGCGGGGTGTCGTTCCAGGCCGGCGCGGGCCTGGAGTTCGGCGCCATCACCGCGGTCGTCCTCGGCGGCGTCGCTCTGGGCGGAGGGCGCGGCGCGGTCGTCGGCGCGATGCTCGGCGCGCTGACCCTCGAACTGCTGTTCGCCCTGATGAATTTCTACGGCGTCTCCGGCGCCCTCAGGTCGGCCGTCCAGGGCGGGATCATCCTGCTCGCCGTGGCGGTCTCCGCAACGCGTTCTTCGTCGAGATAAAGAGGAGCCATAGTGCGACGTTCCATAGCGGCGCTGGCCGCTGTCACCCTGCTGTCCCTCACCGCCTGTGCGACCGACGAGCCGACCGCGAGCCCGTCCGGCAGCGCCTCCGCCGCCGGCTCGGGCACCGGGGAGCAGTCGAAGTTCTTCGTGCAGGCCGACTACGACGCCGAGCTGGCGCTGCTCGACGCGGCTGCCACCGGCCCGGCCGACAAGCCGTGGGAACAGGTGCTCAACCCGAAGATGGTGGACACCGCCAAGTTCAAGAAGAGCGGACCGCACAAGATCTGCTTCTCCAACGCGGCCCTGAACAATCCGTGGCGGCAGGTCGGGTTCAAGACCATGCAGGCCGAGGTCGAGGCGCAGAAGAGCCGCATCGAGGAGTTCGTGCACGTCGACGCCGAAGGCAAGGACCAGAAGCAGATCGCGGACATCAACGACCTGCTCGGCAAGGGCTGCGACGCGCTCATCGTCTCGCCGAACACCACCGCCACGCTCACCCCGGCCGTCGAGGCGGCCTGCCAGGCCGGGCTGCCGGTCGTCGTCTTCGACCGCGGCGTCAACACGAAGTGCCCGGTGACGTTCATCAACCCGATCGGCGGTTACGGGTTCGGTCACGTCGGAGCCGAGTTCGTCAGTCAGAAGATGAAGCCCGGTGGCAAGGTCCTCGCCCTGCGGATCCTGCCCGGCGTCGACGTCCTGGAGACCCGTTGGTCGGCGGCGAAGGTGGCGTTCGACAAGGCGAAGGTCGACGTCGTGGGTGTCGAGTTCACCGATGGCGACCCGGCCAAGACCAAGAAGATCGTCGACGACTACATCCAGCGGTACGGCACCATCGACGGTGTCTGGATGGACGCCGGCGCGGTGGCCGTCGCGGCGGTCGAGGCGTTCCAGGACGCGGGTAAGCCCGTCCCGCCGATGAACGGCGAGGACCAGCTCGACTTCCTGAAGATCTGGAAGGACAAGAACCTCACCGCGATCGCGCCCACCTACCCGACCTACCAGTGGCGTACGCCGATCATCGCGGCGCTGCGGATCCTCGACGGCGAGCAGGTGTCCAACCCGTGGAAGCTGCCGCAGCCGACCGTCACGCAGGACAACCTGGACAGGTACCTCGACACGAGCATGCCGCCCCTGCACTACGCGATGTGCGGCTGCACCGACCTGCCCGGCTACCCGCAGCGCTGGAAGTAGGTTCCGATGTACGCCATCGGCGTCAACCCGTGGGTGTGGGCCTCGCCGGTCGACGACAAGGCCCTGGCCGAGCTGATCCCGCGGATCGCGTCGTTCGGCTTCGACGCGGTCGAGTTGCCGATCGAGCAGCCCGGTGACTGGGATCCGGTCCGCACCCGGGACCTGCTGGCGGAGCACGGTCTCGTCGCCGCCGGCGTCTGCGCGGTCACCCCGCCCGGGCGGGACCTGGTGGACGCCGCGCCAGCGGTCGTCGAGTCGACGGTGGCGTACCTCAAGGGCTGTGTGGCGAACGCGGCGGCCGTCGGCGCTCCGTGCGTCGGCGGTCCCGTGTACGCCTCGGTCGGTCGCACCTGGCGGATGTCGCCGACGGCTCGCGCCGCCTGCTACGCGGACTTCCGGCGTGCCCTGGCGCCGGTCGCGGAGCAGGCGGGCAAGTGCGGGGTGAGCATCGGTGTCGAGGCGTTGAACCGCTACGAGACCAGCGTCGTCAACACGATCGAGCAGACGGTCGAGCTGATCGACGGTCTACCCCCGAGCGTCGGCATCATGATCGACACGTACCACATGAACATCGAGGAGGCCGACCCCTACGCGGCTCTCGCCGTCGCCGGCCGGCACATCAAGCACGTCCAGGTCAGCGGCACCAACCGGGGCGCCCCCGGTGCTGACCACTTCGACTGGCCCCGGTTCTTCACCGTCCTGCGGGACACCGGTTACCAGGGTGCGATCTGCATCGAGTCGTTCACGGCGGAGAACGAGACCATCGCCACCGCCGCGGCGATCTGGCGTCCGTTGGCACCGTCGCAGGACCGCCTCGCCACGGACGGCCTGCGCTACCTCCGGGAGATCCTCGGATAACCGCGTGGCCCGCGTCCGTCGAGGCACAGCGCAACCACCCACCCCCTCTTGTTAGGAGCACCGTCCCGTGTCCTCGTCACCTCCGTCGCCACGCCGGCTGCTGGCCGGCGCCGCCGCGACCGCGTTGACCGCGCTGGTCGCGGTCGCCGCCTCGGCGTCCCCGGCCGCCGCGGCCACCACCACCCTCTACGCGTCGCCCTCGGGCACCGGCAGCAGTTGCACGGCCAGCCAGCCGTGTTCGCTGACCGCGGCCCAGACCGCCGTCCGGGCCCAGAACAGCGCGATGTCCGGTGACATCGTCGTGGAGCTGGCCAACGGCACCTACCGGCTCTCGTCGCCGATGCGATTCACCGCGGCCGACTCGGGCAACAACGGCTACCAGGTGATCTGGCGGGCCGCCACCGGCGCCCGGCCGACGATCACCGGGGCTCGGGCGGTCACCGGGTGGTCGCTCGTGGACTCCGGGAAGAACATCTGGCGGGCCAACGTCGGCGCCGGCCTCGACTCCCGTCAGCTCTACGTCAACGGGGCCGTCGCGACGCGGGCGCGCGCCGCCGTGAACCGCGCCGACTTCACCTTCACCACGAGCGGCATGCGGTTCAGCAACAGCGCGCTCAACTACCTCAACAACCTCGGCAACCAGAACCGGGTCGAGGTGGAGAGCGTCGGCTCGTTCACCGACCGGTACTCGCCGGTGCAGAGCATCAGCGGGAACTTCCTGACCATGCAGCAGCCCGCGTGGAACAACAACACCTTCGGGTTCGACACCCTCTCCAGCCCGCACCGCGCCGGCCCCTTCTACCTGACCAACGCGTACGAGTTCCTGGACTCGCCGGGGGAGTGGTACCTCAACCCGAGCAACGGCCAGCTCAACTACATCCCGCTCTCGGGGCAGAACATGAGCTCCGTCAGCGTGGAGTTGCCGCAGCTCCAGTCCCTGGTCAACGTCGGCGGCAGCTACGACGCGCCGGCCCACCACATCTCGTTCAGCGGGATCACCTTCACCGGCACCAGTTGGCTCGGCCCGAGCAGCAGCAACGGCTTCGCGGACCAGCAGACCGGCGCGCACATCACCGGCACCTGGTCCCGTCCGTCCGACGCGTTGACCTCCTGCCAGGCCGGTTGCCCCCAGTTCGAGGCCACCCGGCCGAACTGGAACCAGATGCCGGCCGCCGTGCAGGTCTCGGCCGCCAACACCATCACCTTCAGCGACTCCCAGTTCGTCAACCTCGGGCAGACGGCCATCGGTATCGGCAACGACGCCAACGCCCACGCCAGCGGTGTCGGCCTGGGCGCCAGCAACATCACCGTCACCCGCTCCGAGATCGCCCGCAACTCCGCCGGGGGCATCGTGGTCGGCGGCGTACGCGCCGACGCCCACCACCCCAGCGACCAGCGGATGGTCAACCGCAACATCACGGTGAGCAACAACCGCGTTCACGATCTGGGTCTGGAGTACCGGGGTGTGGTCTCGATCCTGACCACCTACGTGAACACGGCGCTGATCTCGCACAACGAGGTCTACAACATGCCGTACACCGGTCTGTCGGTCGGCTACGGCTGGGGCGCCAACGACGCCGGCGGCAGCCAGCACTACGCGAACCGGGGCCTCTACAACTACCAGCCGCGCTACACGACGGCGACGGTCGCGGCGAACAACCAGGTCATCGGCAACTACGTGCACGACGTGATGCAGCAGATGACCGACGGCGGGTGCATCTACACGTTGTCGGCGAACCCGGGCGGGACCATCAACGAGAACTACTGCCTGCGGACCAACGGCTGGTTCGGGCTCTACTTCGACGAGGGTTCGCGCTACTACACCGCCCGCAACAACGTGTTCTCCTCCACCGGCACCTGGGCCACCGCCAACTACTGGTACGCGGAGAACATGGGCAACTACACGGTCACCAACAACTGGTCGACCAACAACAGCACGAACGTGACCAACGGTGATCGCGGCAACGTGGTCAACGGCAACGTCACGGTCTCCGGAGGCAACTGGCCGTCCGGCGCGCAGACGGTGATCAACGCCGCCGGTGTGCAGAGCGGCGGCAGCACCAACCCGCAGAACGTGCAGATCGTGGGCGTCCAGTCGGGCCGCTGTGCCGAGATCGGCAACTCCAGCACGACCAACGGCACGCAGGCCCAGATCTGGGACTGCATCAGTGGCGCCGCCAACCAGCGGTGGACCCACACCGCCAGCCGGCAGCTCATGGTCTACGGCACCAAGTGCCTGGACGCCTCCGGCCAGGGCACCGCCAACGGCACCACCGTGGTGATCTGGGACTGCAACGGTCAGGCCAACCAGCAGTGGAACATCAACGCCAACGGCACCATCACGGGCGTGCAGTCGGGTCTCTGCCTGGACGCCAACGCCGCCGCGACGGCGAACGGCACGAAGTTGATCCTCTGGTCCTGCAACGGTGGTACCAACCAGCAGTGGCAGGTGCGGAGCTGACGTAGCGAGCCGGACAGCGCGCTGTCCACGGTCCGGGCTGGGGCGGTACCGCCCCAGCCCGGACCTGCGCGGGTCAGCGCTCGTCGGCCGACCCCACCCGGTGCGGGGGACGGGGCCGGAGCACGGCGTTCTCCACGCGCGGGATCGCCGTCACCTCGCGGTGAGCGTCCGCGCCGGGTCCACGACCAGCCCGGTCGAGGCGTCGTACCGTACCGGGATGGGGTCGGTGAGTTCCCCGACGAACGTCTCGTCGACGTGGTCGAGGAAACCGATGAGTGACCAGTCGTCGCCGGGTCCGGGGACCAGCCGGGGCGCGTACAGGTGCGGGTGCGTGAACGGCCGGGCGGACGCGATGTCCCACGGGCCGCGGACGGTCTCGCCGGTCGCCACCCAGATCCGGTGGTCGTCGCGTCGAGCGCTACTGGTCGCGTCGGTGGAGAACAACAGCAGGGGCTGCCCGTCGATCACCGCGACCTGCGGCACCTCCAGGTGGCCGAAGCCGGCCGGTGTCGACAGCGGCGGCTGGACGGTCCAGCTGACGAGGTCGGTGGAGGTGGCGTGGCCGACGACGCCACGGGTGTTCGTCGGTCCGGTGTTGGCGCGGGCGGTGACGAGCATGTGCCAGCCCTCGCCGTCCGGGTCGGGGAAGACCCACGGGTCACGCCAGGCCTGCTCGTACCACAGGTCTGTGTCGAGCAGTTCGTACCAGGTCGGGTCGGCCTGGACGACGGGTTCGGTGCCGTGCCGGTGCCAGGTGGTCAGGTCGTCGGAGACGGCCAGGCCGATGCGTTGGACGAGGCCGTCCTCGGCGCGGCTGACCCCGGTGTAGAACAGGTACCAGCGTCCGTCCGGGCCGCGGACCGTGCAGCCGGTCCAGGTCGCCAGGTCGTCCCAACCGGGAGTGTCGGCGGGGACCACGGCATCGGCGACCAGGCGCCACGAGTGCAGGTCCGCCGAGACGGCGTGGCCGATCGTGGCGCGGCGGTGGCGGCGGTGCGGGTCGTGCAGGGCACGGGAGGCGCGGAGGAAGAACACGTGCCAGAGGCCGTTGTCGTCCCGCGCGTACCAGCTGTCCCACACCCAGTGGTCGGGTAGACGAAGCATGGCGGGAAACCTAGCACTAAACCGTTTTAGCGTCGGCCTGGGCAGGTCCGGCGCGGTGCTCTGACGACCCAGGAGTCGATGACTCGGCGGGCTCGTGGTCATTGCGCCGGAGGGGCGAGGGACTTTCGGCGGCGCAGGGGCATCGGCACGAGCGACGGCTCGGTGACGCCGCCGTCCAACAGCAGCTCGACCGCGCGCCGCCCCATCTGTTCGTGTGGCAGTGCCGTGGTGGCGAGGCCGGGGCGCAGCCACGCGGCGATCGGGTCGTCGTCGAACGAGATCACCGAGATGTCCTCCGGGACCGTCAGCCCCGCCTCGCCGAGTGCCTGGTAGGCGCCGAAGGCCAGCCGGTCGTTCATGCAGATGACCGCGCTGGGTCGCGTGGACCGGCCCAGTAGGCCGCGCATCGCGGCGTACCCGTGCTCGGGCAACCACTCCGTGCAGAAGCACTCGGCCAGGAGGGAGACGTCGGCGTCGCCGAGCGCCTGCCGGATGCCGTGCAGACGCGCCCGGGCGGCGAGCGAGACCTCGGGGTCGTCCTCCTTCAGTCGGTTGCGGCCGATGAGCGCGATCGCGTCGCGGTGGCCGAGTTCGAGCAGGGTGTTGGCGGCGGTGCGGCCGGCCCGGTCGTCGTCCGGGAGCACGCTGGGCAGGCCGTCGGAGCTGGTGGCGTTGAGCAGCACGACCGGACCGCCGAGGATGGCCGGGGGCACCGTCAGTCGTCGGGTGGCCATCGCCGCGTAGATCACCCCGTCGACCTGCCGGTCGAGCACGGCCTCGATGGCGTACTGCTCGAAGGTGGCGTCGCCCTGCGTCTCGGTGATGAGCAGCACGTGGTCCCGCTCGCGGGCCGCGTCGAGCGCGCCACGGATGAGGTCGCCGGCGAACCGGGTGGTGGCGACGATGTCGGAGACGAACGCGATGGTGGCGGTCTTGCGGGTACGCAGGCTGCGCGCGGCGAGGTTGGGCCGGTAGCCGAGTTCCTCCGCAGCGGCGAACACGCGCTGGTGCGCCTCGGCCGAGAGTCGGGTGCCCTCCCGGCCGTTGAGCACCATCGACGCGGCGGTCTTGGACAGCCCGGCTCTCCGCGCGACGTCGGCGAGTGTTGCTCTGTTGCTGCCCATCAGTCCTCCGAATCAGGCGCGGTGCCACAGGCGCGGTGCCATAGGCGCTGCTCCTGCCCATCATGATGCGTCGCCGCCCGAGATCTCGCGTCGGTCACGCCGGGAGTGGTGTGAACCCGACGTTTCCGCCCTGTTGCCAGGTTGTCCTTGACAGCTTCCCGTGCCACGCGCATGCTCTGCTAAATCAGTTTAGCGACCACTTCTGGTGCATCCAGAGGCGCCTTCGGTGGCCGTGCCGGGCCTCGTGGTGACGGGCGCGGGTGTCGTGCTCGGTCCACCGGTCGCGACGCACACGCCACGGCCGTCAGTCCGGCGCGGTGGTTCCGGTGGGGCCGTCGCGCGGTCGTGGGCCGCGGGGCGGGTGAATAGTCGAGGAGTCATGAAATGGCAGAATTGCTGACAACTTTCCCGCGACGGAGAACTGTGCTCCTCGCGTCGCTGCTGGCGGTCGGGATGGCCGCGACGGCCTGCAGCGCGCCAGGGGAGGACCGGTCGTCGAGCCCGAAGTCCGACGCCGCCGTCAAGACCGATCTCGGGACCGCACCGATCACCCTGGAGATGTACGCGGAGACCGGCTTCCCCCTGGCCAAGGCGCTGGCCGACGAGTTCTCCAAGCAGCACTCCAATGTCACGTTCAACATCCGTGAGGACCAGTTCACGGTGATCGTGGAGAACGCGCCGCGGGTGATGGCGTCGGACAACTCGCCCGACATCATCCGGCTCCCGACCATGGTCGACCTGGTCAAGGACGACCTGCTCAAGAACCTCGACCCGTACTTCACCGCGTACGGCTGGGACAAGTTCCCGGCCTCGCAGCTCATGCAGTTGCGCGTCGGCGACAACACCCGGGGCACCGGGTCGCTGTACGGCATGGGGCTCGGCTACAGCGTCACCGGCGTCTTCTACAACAAGAAGTTGGCCACCCAGATCGGCATGACCCAGCCGCCGGCCACCGTCGCCGATTTCGAGCAGTTGTTGGCGAAGGCGAAGACCGCCGGGGTCCAGCCGATCATGCAGTTCAACAAGAACACGGCGGGCATCAACTTCCCGCACCAGGCGCTGCAGAACCAGTTCGGCGACCCGACCCAGGTCGCTGACTGGATCTTCCAGAAGCCGGGGGCCACGTTCGACACCCCGGCCGCGCTGAAGGCCACCCAGACCATCCAGAAGTGGGCGCAGGCCGGCTACTTCCCCAAGGACGCCAACGCCATCGACTACGCGGGCATGGTGGGGGAGTTCCAGAAGGGCAACGGCCTGTTCATGTTCAACGGCGACTGGGAGTCGGCCAACCTGGACAAGGGGATGCCCGGCAACGTGGGCTTCTTCCTGTTCCCGACGGAGGCCCCCGGCGGCAAGCACGTCGCCATGTCGGCCCCGAACACCTTCGGCGTCTCGGCCAAGGCCAAGAACCCCGACGCCGCCGCCTTCTTCCTGAACTGGGTCCACACCAACGCGAAGGCGCGCGAGATCGCGGTCACGGTCGGGGGCTCCAGCCCGGGCGGCCCGAGTGACCTTCCGGTGCCGGCCGCCGCCCCGAACACGGTCCTGGCCGAGACCCTCAAGGCGTCGCAGCAACTCGGCGCGGAGAACGGCGCGGTGGACTTCACCGCGAACGCCACCGGTGGCATCTTCGCCGCCGCGATCACCCCGGAGATGCAGAAGCTGGTCGCCGGGCAGCAGACTCCCGAGGGGTACGTGAAGGCCGTCCAGGCCGAGTACGCGAAGGAACTGTCCCGATGACGTCTGCCCTCGGCAGCGCACCAACCGGGCGGGACGATCGTCGCGCCCGTCCGACCCCCACGCGGGCCCACCGACTTCGGTGGGCCCGCGCGGCCGGGACCGGCTGGTTGTACGTCCTGCCCGCCCTGGTGATGTACGCGGTGTTCGTCCTCCGCCCGCTCGTGCTGACGCTGCAGTACTCGCTCTACGACTGGAACGGGATCGGGGTGGCCCGCTGGGCGGGTCTGGACAACTACGTCACCGTGTTCACCGACAGCGACCTGCTCAAGATCATCGGCAACGCCGTCATCCTGATCGTCTTCTTCAGCTTCATCCCCGTCTCGCTCGGTCTGTTGGTGGCGAGCATGGTTCGTCGGATCACCACCGGCGCGTTCGGCACGGTCGTGCGGACCATCCTGTTCCTGCCGCAGGTCATTCCCCTGGTGGCGGCCGGCATCGCGTGGAGCTGGCTGCTCTCGTCGAACGGTCTGGTCAACCAGGTGCTGCGTGCGGTCGGTCTGGGTGGCGTCGCCCGCGCGTGGCTCGGCGACTTCGACACGGCGCTGCCCGCCGTGGGCGTGATCGGGGCCTGGGTCCTGCTCGGCCTCTGCACGATCCTCCTGGTCACCGGCATGAGCAAGATCGATCCAGCGCTCTACGAGGCCGCCCGGCTGGACGGCGCGGGCCCGGTCCGTGAGTTCCTCGCCGTGACCCTGCCCAGCCTGCGCCAGGAGATCGGTGTCTGCCTCACCGTGACGATCATCGCCGCCCTGGCCAGCTTCGACATCGTCTACATCTCCACCAGCGGCGGTCCCGGCCTCCAGACCACCGTCCCGGGCCTGGAGATCTACCGGCTGGCCTTCTCGCAGCGTCAGGTCGGGCTCGCCTCCGCGCTCGCCGTCGTGCTCATGCTGCTGGTGCTGGCCTGTGTGCTGCCGATCCAGCGACTGACCCGAGGGGAGAAGCCGTGAACCTGAGCCGCCGTGAACAGGTGACCGGTCGTGTCTTCCTGATCGCCCTGATCCTCGTCACCCTGTTGCCGTTCGTGAGCATGCTCTCGGCGGCGTTGCAGCCACGCGGCACGGTGCCCACCGGTCTGGCCTGGCCGTCCGACCCGCAGTGGGGGAACTTCGCCGACGCCTTCACCGCCGCCAACATGGGTGCCCTGCTGCGCTCCAGCCTGATCATCGTGGCCGGTGTCGTGCCGGTGTCCGTGCTCATCGCCACCATGGCCGGGTTCGGGCTCGGTCAGCTGCGGGTGCCCGGCGGACGACTCGTCTTCGGCCTCTTCCTGCTCGGGCTGACGTTGCCGTTCGAGGCCGTGGTCACCCCGCTCTACTATCAGATGCAGGATCTCGGCCTGCTCAACACCCGCTGGGCCATCATCCTGCCGCTGATCGGCCTCTACATGCCGTTCGCGGTGTTCTGGATGCGGGCGCACTTCACCAACGTGCCGGTCGAGCTGTCCGAGGCGGCCCGGGTGGACGGCAGCAGCACGTGGCAGATGTTCTGGCGGGTCCAGGTGCCGCTGGCCCGGCCGGCCATCGCCTCGCTGACGATCCTGATGTTCCTCTGGACGTGGAACCAGTTCCTCCTGGCCATCGTCCTCGTCGACGATGCCACCAAACGCACCATGGCCGGAGCGCTCGGCGCGTTCCAGGGTCAGTGGGGCACCGACCTGGTGCTGCTCTGCGCCGGATCGCTGCTGATCCTCACGCCCACGCTCATCGTGTTCCTGATCTTCCAGCGACAGTTCATCAAGGCCCTGATCCAGGGATCAGTGAAGGGGTAGGCAGTGGTCACACAGCCGAAGATCCACGGCCATGCCGACGAAGGCTACGGCCGCGTCGCCGACGTGTTCCGCGACAACTTCGCCTCCCAGGGTGAGGTCGGCGCCGCGGCCACCGTCTACGTACGGGGTCGCAAGGTCGTCGACCTGTACGGCGGGGTGGCCGACACCCGCACCGGGCGGCCCTGGGACGCGCACACGCCGGTCGTCGTCTTCTCGTGTACCAAGGGAATCCTGGCGATCTGCGCCTACCTCCTGGTCCAGCAGGGCCGGCTCGACCTCGATGCTCCGGTGACGCGCTACTGGCCGGAGTTCGGGCAGCACGGCAAGGCGGACATCCCCGTGCGCTGGCTGCTCACGCACCAGGCCGGCCTGCCCGCGTTGGACCGGCCCCTGACCCTCGACGAGGTCCTGGCGTGGGATCCGGTCATCAAGGCGATCGAGGCGCAGACCCCGTTGTGGCAGCCGGGCACCGCGCACGGCTACCACTCGATGACCTACGGCTGGCTGGTCGGCGAGGTGATCCGTCGCGTCACCGGTCAGCTCCCCGGCGCGTACTTCCGCGACACCGTCGCGGAGCCGCTCGGTCTGCACACCTGGCTCGGGCTTCCCGCCGCCGAGAGCGACACCGTCGCCTGGGGGCTGGCGCCACCTCCGGACGCCGACCCGTTCGTGGATCCGGTCGCCGAACGTGGAATCACCATGGGAGGAGCCTTCGCCTTCCCCGCCGACGACGATGGTCTGGTCAGCTTCAACGACCCGGCCATCCGGGCCGCCGGCGTTCCCGGCGCGGGCGCGGTGAGCACCGCGGACGGCCTGGCGCGTCTCTACGCGGCCTGCGTGTCGGACGTCCAGCGTGGACCCTTGCTGACGGCCGCATCGGTGGACGACGCGGTCACCGTCCGTTCGCGGGGCCAGCAGCGGCACGGCCCGCCGGACACCGGGCAGCGCTGGGGCAGCGGCTTCCTGCTGCACTCACCACCGGCCCGGCCACTGCTGGGTGAGCGCAGCTTCGGCCACGACGGCGCGGGCGGGAACCTGGCCTTCGCCGACGCGCAGCACCAGGTCGGGTTCGGGTACGTGGTCAACCAGATGCGCGGGATGGGCGACGAGCGCGCCAACCGCCTGACCGCCGCGCTCCGCACCTGCCTGCCCAACTGAATCGACCGCCAGCCTGGTCCGGGCCGGACCCACCCCGGTGATCATGAGGTTGTCGCCCCGACACGCCGGGATCGGTGACGACAACCTCATGATCACCGGGGTGGGAGCTGGGGTAGGAGCTGGGCAGGACTGTCCACTGTGGAGTGGCGGCGGTGTTACGGGGACACTTCGGGCAGGTTTCATCGATGGTCTTGACAGGCTTTGTTAGCGATAACACGATGGCTTTCACGCCGCTCTCGTGTTTGGAGCTCGCCTTGGCCGTGTCGGTCCGCTCGCGTGTCCTGAACTCCGCCCGAAGACTCACTGTGAACAGCCTGAACGAAGTCGCTCAGCACGTGGCGAGCACCCTGCCCCGGATGCTGTCCACAGTGGTCGTGAGCCGCTCGCGTCCACTGTGCGCGTTCGCATCGGCCCTCCTCGTCGGCGCGAGCCTGGTGGTCGCGCCCGCCGCCGCGTACGCCGCCGACGGGTGGTCGCCCCGCTCGTCGTACACCTCGACCGACACCGGCGCCGGCACGTACTCGGTGCCGCTGCTCAACGCCGACGTGCCGGACATCAGCGTCGAGCGTGTGCCGGCCGCCGAGAACGACGAGGGCCGCGACATCTACTACATGATCAGCACGACGATGCACCTGAGCCCGGGCGCGCCGATCATGAAGTCGTACGACCTCGTCAACTGGGAGATCGTCAACTACGTCTTCGACCGCGCGAGCATCGGTGACTCCTTCTCGCTGCGTAACGGCCAGAACTCGTACGGCCAGGGCCAGTGGGCGTCGTCGCTGCGCTACCACGACGGCATGTTCTACGTCGCCTTCAACACCAACAACCTCAACGGGGCCTACCTCTACCGCACCGACGACATCGAGAACGGCGCGTGGCAGCGGACGTCCCTCGGCCGTGGCCTGCACGACCCTTCGCTCTTCTTCGACGTCGACGGCACTCCGTACATCTTCTACGGCTCCGGCGGCACCAGCGCCGTACGCCTCAACGCCAACCTGACGGCGATCGAGCAGGACTACCCGAACATCTTCACGGCGAGCAACTACGCCGGACAGCCGTTCATCGGCGGTCTGTTCGAGGGCGCGCAGTTCTACCACATCGACGGCTGGTACTACGCCGTCATCATCACCTGGCCGTCCGGGCAGGGCCGCCAGGTCGTCATGTTCCGCTCGAAGGACCTGCTCGGGCGTTACACCTCGGCCGGTGGGGTGAACACCTACGAGGCGCGCGGGGTGCTCAACTCGAACGGTTTCGCGCAGGGCAGCCTGGTGCCGATCAGTCGCGAGGACGGCCGGACCGACTGGCACGGCATGTTCTTCCGCGACACGTTCCCGATCGGGCGGATCCCGGCGCTCATCCCCGCCACCTGGCAGAACGGGTGGCCGACCTTCGGCACCAACGGGGTCGTGCCGGTCAACGGCCTGTTCGACAAGCCGATCCAACTCAGCCCGGCGGAGGAGGCGTTCGAGCGACAGAAGAGCATCGTCGCCTCGGACGACTTCGCCAACGACGCGCCGCACAGGGCGTACCAGGACGAGCAGTGGACGGTTCCGGCGCCGCTCGACCCAGCGGAGGTCGCGCCCAACGGTTCGCGGCTGGACCTGGCGTGGGAGTGGAACCACGCCCCGGACAACAGGTACTGGTCGCTCACCGACCGCGAGGGTTGGCTGCGGTTGACGACCGGCAAGGTGGTCACCGGCCAGTACGTCTACACGAAGCTGTCCAACCGGGCCGAGTTGGCCTGGTTCGAGGAGGCCCGCAACACGCTCTCGCAACGGACGTTCGGGCCACGGCAGTCGGTGCAGACGCGGATGGACATCTCCGGGATGCGCAACGGCGACGTCGCGGGCCTGGCGGCCTACAACCGTGGCTTCTCGTACGTGGCCGTCAAGCGTGTCGACGGCGTCAACACCCTCGGCGTCGTCAACCGGTCGCAGCCCTTCGCGGTCGACCTCGACCAGTCGACGCTGGAGAACTTCCTGCCGGGCACGACCGTGGCGCTCGGGGACGCGACCGAGGTGCAGGTGAAGGCGGACCTCGACTTCGCCTCGCCGGTCGGCCAGTTGTGGACGACGTTCTACTACAGCCTGGACGGCGTGCAGTGGACCCGGTTGGGCGACCGCGTCGGCCCGCAGACGCTGGACGGCAGCCTCGCGCACTTCATGGGTCACCGGGTCGGCCTGTTCAACTACGCGACACAGGAGACCGGCGGACGTGTCGACTTCGACGACTACCTGCTCAGTGACGTGCTGACCGCGCAGGCCCGGCCGTTCGACACCACCGCTCTGGACGCGGCCATCGCCCACGCGCGGACACTCGACGCACGGCACTACCCGGCCGACGCCTGGGCGACGACGCAGTCCGCCCTCGCCGCGGCGACGTCGGCACGGGCCGGACAGTTGGGCACCCAGAACGAGATCGACGCGCCGGAGCGGGCACTGAGCTACCAACTGGCCCGCCTCGGAGTGCTCGCGGCGTTGCCGGTGACGGCCACCGCCCAGGTGCGCTGCCTCGCCGGCAGGACGTACGTGGCGGTGCAGGCGCGCAACGACTCGGCCGAGCCGGTCGACATCACCATGGAGACCCCCTATGGGAACCGGTCGTTCGCGGCCGTCGCGCCGGGGGCGAATGTCTACCAGTCGTTCAACACCCGCGCGTCGTCGGTGGCGGCCGGGTCGGCGACGGTCCGGGTCACCGGGGCGGTCGCCGGCCGGGACGTGACCACCGTCCACGCCGCCCAGCACCCCGCCAACGCCTGCGGCGGATAACCCCACCACGAGCCCTCGGCTCACCGACCAGCACCAGCGGCGACCGGCCGGGCGGCGCGGAACAGCGGATCCGTCCCGCGCCGCCGGGCCAGCGGTCGGACCGGTGGCGGCAGTCGGCCCCCGATGTCCGGACCACCCACGGAAGCGCACCCATCGATCCCCCGTACACCGATGACCGCACGTCAGAGATGAAGGAGGACGTTTCGTGGAACAACGAATGCGACGAGCGACCCGAGGTCGGGTCGCGGCGCTCGCGACGGTCGGCCTGATGCTGGCCGCCGGGCTCGGCACCGCGGCCGCACCGGTCCAGGCCGCCGACACGAATCTCGTCGTCAACGGCGGGTTCGAGGACGGCCTGGCCAGCTGGTTCGTCAACAACGGAAACGCCACCGACGGTGCCCAGCTCACGGCCACGTCGGACGCCTACTCCGGAACGAACGCCGTCCTCGTCACCAGCCGGGCCACCACCGGGTCCGGGCCGATGCAGGACCTCAGCGGCAAGGTGCAGGCCGGCCAGGCGTACACCCTCACCGCCCGGATCAAGTACGAGAACGCGAGCGGCCCGGCGACGAAGCAGTTCTTCGCCACCATGCACTACGGCGGCGGCACCTACACCAACCTCGTCAGCGTCACGGCGACGAAGGGCCAGTGGGCGCAGTTCAACGGCACGTTCACCATCCCGTCGACGCAGAGCGTGTCGACGGCTCGCCTGTTCTTCGAGACGCCCTGGACCAGCACCCCGTCCACCGACCCGGACCTGCACCTGATGGACTTCAAGCTCGACGACGTCTCGGTGGTCGGCGCCGCCCCGCCCGCGCCGGCCTCCAAGACCATCGAGGTCGTCGGAAAGCTGCCCGGGGAGCACAACCCGTTGATCGGGCACAAGTTCGGTGCCGACGGCTTCGGCTTCGTGCACGACGGCCGGGTCTACATGTACCTGACCAACGACACCCAGGGGTACGCCCCGAACCCGAGCACGGGTGTCTCGCCGGGGATCAACTACGGCGACATCAACCAGATCACGGTGATCTCCTCGGAGGACCTCGTGAACTGGACCGACCACGGTGAGATCCAGGTCGCCGGCCCGAACGGGGTGGCCCCATTCACCGCCAACTCGTGGGCTCCGGGCATCACCAAGAAGGTGGTGAACGGCGTGGAGAAGTTCTTCCTCTACTACGCCAACGGCGGTGGCTCCAGCAACGTGATCACCGGTGCGTCGCCGCTCGGGCCGTGGACCAGCGAGCGCACCAGCACGCTGATCGACGGCCGCACCCCCGGTGCTGAGGCCGTCGCGTGGAAGTTCGACCCGGCCCCGTTCGTCGACGACGACGGCCAGCCGTACCTCTACTTCGGTGGTGGTCCCGCGGCGACGAGCATGCCGCCGGCCGAGCGCTTCAACAACCCGAAGAACATCCGGTCCATCGAACTCGGCGACGACATGGTCTCGACCGAGGGAACGGCCGCGGTGGTGGACGCCCCGGTCGCCTTCGAGGCGGGCCACGTCTTCAAGCGCCAGGGCAAGTACTACTTCTCGTACTCGTCGCACTTCGGCGGGAACGACTTCGGTGGCAGCCAGCAGCCGCTCCCCGGCTACCCCGGCGGCGGCCAGATCGGCTACATGATCTCCGACGGCCCGATGTCGTGGCCGAAGGAGACCTACGCCGGTGTGCTCTTCCCGAACCAGTCGCAGTTCTTCGGCAGCGGCACCGGTGGTAACAACCACCAGTCGGTGTTCGAGTTCGAGGGCAAGTACTACTTCACCTACCACGCCCCGACGTTGAACAAGCGCATCAACGGCAACACCACCCAGGGGTACCGCAGCCCGCACATCCAGGAACTGGCCTTCAACCCGGACGGCACCATCCAGCAGGTCGTCGGCACGTACGCCGGTGTCAACCAGGTCCGCGACTTCGACCCGTACCGCGTCTTCGAGGCCGAGACCTTCGGCTGGAGCAAGGGCGTCGCGACCGTGCAGATCGACGGCAGCTCCGCCCAGTTCGGCGACACCACGCCGAACCTGGCGGTCCGCGACATCGACAACGGCGACTGGACGGCGTTGTCGTCGGTGGACTTCGGCGACAACGGCGCGCAGAGCGTGACGGCACGGGTGCGAGCCCTCGCCGCCGGCGGTCAGGTCCAGGTCCGGCTGGACGACGTCGCCGGTCCCGTCGTCGGCACGGTCGCCGTCGACACCCCCGTCGGCCAGTGGGCCGAGGTGACCGCCCAACTCGACGGCGTCAGCGGTGTGCACGACGTCTACTTCACCTACAGCGGCCCGTCCGGTGTCGACCTCTTCGAGATCGACAACTGGGCCTTCACAGCGGCCACCCAGCCCGAACTGCCCGTCACGGTCACCGCGTCGACGCGGTGCGTGGGTGGCAAGGCGTACGTGGCCGTGCAGGCACGCAACGACCACGACGCGCCGGTGGGCATCGCCCTGGAGACCTCGTACGGACAGCGGTCGTTCGCGGCGGTCGCGCCAGGGGCGAGCGCCTACCAGTCGTTCAACACGCGCGCCGCGTCGGTGCCGGCGGGTTCGGCGACGGTCCGGGTGACCGGGGCGATCGGCGGACAGGACGTGACGACCGTCCGCACCGTGCAACACCCCGCCGGCACCTGCGGTGGCTAACCCCTCACGAATGAGAACGGAGATCAGATGAACACATACAAACGGCGGCAGATGCTCGCGGCCGGTGCGGTCGGCGCCGTCCTGGGCGGGGCCGCGGTGCTACCGTCGCCCGCCGTGGCGGAGCCCGGAGACGACGCCAGCGTGCGGGTCACCGTCGACATCGACGAGATCAGGGAACCGGGCGTACTCGCCCTGTCGATCGCCGGGGACGCCATCGCGCTGTCCGAGGACGGCTCGACCCTGCTGGTACGCCAGTTCGTCGGTACGCTGCCGACGGTGACGGTCACCGACACCCGCGTCGCCGACGAGGTGCCCGACGGTGCCAGTTGGGCGGTGCTCGGCAGCGCGACCGCCTTCACGGGTGACTCCGGTCAGGCGCCGATCACCGCCGACCACTTCGGTTGGAAGCCCCGACTGCTCGACGGCGGGGAGACCGGCCTGGTCACCGAGGGCGAGGAAGTGGTGACCAGCCTGGACGAGGCAACCCAGCCGGGCAACAACGTCGGTCTCGTCGACCAGGAGTTGCTGGTCTCGGCCTTCGACTCCGAGGCGGTCGCCAGCGATTCGTACTCCGTCAACGCCGACCTGTATCTGCGGACCCCCGCGGAGGTCGCCGCCGGCGAGTACAGCTCCACGCTCACGCTCTCACTGTTCGAATAGTGGTGTGGCGGGGGCCTGGACCAGGCCCCCGCCATCCCCGTGCCGAAGGGCCGTCGCCATGACCGTCACCCCGCTGCGCCGGGCGCTCACCGTCCTCGCCGTCGCGACCCTCACGGTGGCGGCCACGCCGGCCGTGCCGGCGGTGGCCGAGCCGGACCCGAAGGCCCTGACCTGGACGGTGCAGCCGGCCAGCCCGACCGGGCCGGACCAACGCCGGTGGGTCAACGCCAGCCTCGACCCGGGGCAGACCGTGACCGAGCACCTGGCGGTCCGCAACTTCAGCCGCAGCGCTGTCGCGTTCTCGCTGAAGGCCGCCGACGGCTACCTCACCGACAAGGGCCGCTTCAACATGCTGTCGTCGGACCGACCCTCGGTCGACGGTGGCACCTGGATCGGCGTCCAGGAGAGGGTCACCGTCGGCCCCAACGAGACGCGGGTGGTGCCGTTCACGATCACGGTGCCCACCGGCGCCACGCCGGGCGACCACCCGGCCGGCATCGCCGCGACCGTCACCAGCACCGGGGGCACGGTCAACGTCGAGAGCAGGGTCGGGTTCCGGGTCATGGTGCGGGTCAACGGGACCGCTCAGGCCGCGCTGGCCGTCCGAGACCTCAGCGCCACGTACACCTCGTCGTGGAACCCCTTCGCCGGCGGCACCGTCCGGGTCCGTTACACGGTGGAGAACGACGGCAATGTCTGGGTCAGCGGGACGAGCCGCGTCGCGGTGTCCGACCCGCTCGGCCGGACCAACCACGACGCCACCGCCCAGGTCGAGGAGTTACTTCCGGGCGGTAGGCGGCAGATCGAGACCCGCGCCGACGGCGTCTGGGCGTTGGGCCGCGTCCGGACGACCGTCAGCACGTCACCGACCCTGCTCGGTGACGCTCAGGCCGGCGCCGAGTTGCGACAGGCGTCCGCCACCGTCACCACCTGGGCCGTGCCGTGGGCGCAGCTCGCGCTCCTGTGTCTTCTCGCCGCTCTGCTCCTGGGCCTGCGGGCGATGGTCCGGCACCGGCGGCGTCGGCTGGCCGGGCTGCTCGCCCGCGCGAGGCAGGAGGGCCGGCAGGAGGGTCAGGAGTCCGTGCTCGTCGGGGGCGCGCCCGCTGCTGTCGAGCCCGACGCGGGCGACGCCCGCCGGTAATCCGTCGGCGCGGGGGAGTCGCGCTGGCGGATCGCGGCGAGGCGTCGCCCGGTCCGCGGCCTCAGGGCTTGGACTGGGCCAGCAGCCAGCGCAGGATGCTGGCGTCCTCGTAGGTCGGCCCGAACGCCGCGTGGTAGTCCGGCAACGAGAACGCGGCGTCGGCGTACTCGGTGTAGCGCACGACATCGGCGGCCTGCTCGGGGCTCTTACCCCGGGCCTCGTACGCCTGCCGCAGCAGCGTCGTGGAGTTGCGCGCGCCCGAGACGTTGAGCAGGTGGTCGTGCTCGCCGTGCGTGATCCACACCGGCACCTCGGCCGTTGCGATGGCGGTCGCCTGCGTGGCGTTGACCGGGAAGCCACCGGTCACCAGCCCGCCGGCGAACAGGTCCGGCCGCTTGGCGAACGCCGCCCAGAGCAGTTGGGAGCCGTACGAGACAGTGGTCGCGTACACCCGGCGGGTGTCCACCGCGAACTGGCCGACGAACTGGTCGAGCAGCTTGATCAGCAGATCCGCCTCGGCGGCCCCGCCGACCCGCTGGTGCTGTGGTGCCAGGACGATGACGTCCTCGGAGGTGCCGGTCCACTGCGGTTGCAGCCAGGCGGTCGCCGGGATGTCGGCGGCGAGCTGGACACCGAGGTTGTCACCGTCCCAGCCCATTCCGTGACCGGGCAGGACGACCATCAGCGGGTACCTGCGGCCGGGCTGGTAGTTCTTCGGCAGGTGGTAGTGGTACGGCAGCACCATCCCGCCACTCAGGTACGAGCCGTAGGTGAACTCGTCGACCAGCCCGTTGGCCGGCTTCTCGGTGACCGGACGGGACTCGCGCGGAGTGGCCCGGGCGAGTACCGGCCCCTTGCCGGACCCTCGGCCGGGCTGGGCGTGCACGTCCTTGCGTTGCACCACCCGGGTGGGCAGCTCCGGGTTGACCTTCACCGTGCAGAGGAAGGTCGGGCACTTGGAGACGATGACCGTCGAGCCACCGGTGTCGGCGGGGTCGAGTTCGACGATGACGTACCTGCCCGGTGCCGACCGGTGGTCGGTCCGCGTGCCGGGCACCCCGTTGGTGTAGGTGTGGGTGACGGTCCGGTCGGCCAGCTTCGGCAGGTCCTCGATGGGGTTGAAGCGGAAGTTGTAGACGGTGTCGCTCACCGAGAACGTGTCGGTGTCGAGGGTGCGGGGATTGACCGTTGCCCCGTACTCGATCGCGACCGCCGAGACCTTCTGGCCGTACGTGTAGACGGTGGTGATCGGGGTGATGCTGCGGATTCCGTCCGCGGTGCCGGGCTTGCCGCTCGCGCTGCCGTACGCCGTGCCGGAGGCGCTGGCCAGCACGAGGGTGGCGGCGAGCGGGATCAGTCCGTTTCGGAGTCTCATGCGAGTCCTTTCTCGGTGGTGGTGCGCTCAGCCAGCGATCTCGTAGCGGGACGGAGAGGGTCGCTAAACTGATTTAGCAGAGCATCGACGTCGGGCCCTGTCGTGTCAATACCGGCCGCCCGACTGGCCGGAGGTGGGCGGCTGTGTCGCCCTGGCCCACTCGGCTGCCGCCTCGCTCGGCACTGCAACAAACCTGCAAGCGCCAACCCTTGCCTCGAGGGAAACCGCTTTCCTACCATTGCGTCACATCGATGTTTCATTCATGAGGCCGGATGATCGCATTTCGTGCATGCCGCCAGTGGGTGGCGAATGTGCGACGCTCCACCGCGCCCACCAGGGTCTCGTGAGTGTCGAAGGCGGCGCAGTAATTGACTGCCGTCAATTGCAGAGACGCGCGTGGTGCGGCCGGTCGCGACGGTCGTCGCTTTGCGTCCCGAGGGTCAGACAAATGTGAAGCGAGGCGAGATGAGACGACCAGTTGCGTGGAGATTTCAGGCGGCGCTGGCCACGGCAGCCGTGGGCATCGCGATCGGGGTGGCACTGCCCACCCCGCAGGCATCGGCGGCAGCCGGCAGTGCCACCGGTTACGCCACCCAGAACGGTGGGACCACCGGCGGCGCGGGCGGGCAGACGGTGCGGGCCACCACGGGGACGGCGATCCATGCCGCGCTGTGTGGGCGGGCCAGCAGCAGCACCCCGATCGTCATCGAGGTCACCGGAACCATCAACCACGGCAACACCAGCAAGGTGTCCGGGTCGAGCTGCAACACCGCGGCGGGCGTGATCGAGCTCAAGCAGATCAGCAACGTCACCATCATCGGGGTCGGCAGCGGAGCCGTCTTCGATCAGCTCGGCATCCACATCCGTGACTCCAGCAACATCATCATCCAGAACGTCACCATCCGGAACGTCAAGAAGTCGGGCTCGCCCACCTCGAACGGTGGAGATGCCATCGGCATGGAGAGCTCGGTCCGCAACGTCTGGGTCGACCACGTGACCCTGGAAGCCTCGGGTGGGGAGTCGGAGGGGTACGACGGACTCTTCGACATGAAGGACAACACCCAGTACGTGACGCTGTCCTACAGCATCCTGCGCAACTCCGGTCGGGGCGGCCTCGTCGGGTCCAGCGAGAGCGACCTGTCCAACGGCTTCATCACCTACCACCACAACCTCTACGAGAACATCGACTCCCGCACGCCGCTGCTGCGCGGTGGCACGGCGCACATCTACAACAACCACTACGTGAGCCTGCACGAGTCCGGGATCAACTCCCGGGCCGGGGCCAAGGCCAAGGTGGAGAACAACTACTTCCGCGACTCCAAGGACGTCCTCGGCACCTTCTACACCAGCGAGCGCGGGTTCTGGCAGGTCAGCGGCAACATCCTTGACAATGTGACCTGGTCCAGCGCCGGCAGCGAGAACTATCCCGCCGGCCCCAACCTGACGTCCACCACCACCGTCGGCATCCCGTACCCGTACAGCCTCGACGGAGCGAGTTGCGTCCCGGACATCGTCCGGCAGACGGTGGGCGCCAACACGGGTCTGCGGGTGTCGAACGGCAGCTGCTCGCCGCAGACTCCGCCGCCCACCACTCCGCCGCCCACGACGCCCCCGCCGACCACGCCCCCGCCGACCACGCCCCCGCCTTCCGGCGGCACCAACCTCAGCCTCGGCGCCGGTGCCGACGGCTCCAGCAAGGCCAGCGGAACGAGCTACGGCAACGTGCGCGACGGCGACATCGACACCTACTGGTCGCCGGCCGGATCGACCGGCACGATCTCGATCAAATGGGGCTCCGCCACCCGGGTGTCCCGAGTGGTCATCCGGGAGCCATCCGGCACGCAGGGCTCGATCGGGTCCTGGCAACTGGTCAACAACGACAACGGGGCCGTCCTGGCCTCCGGCAGCGGGGCGGGCTCGATCACCTTCTCCGCGGCCACGTTGAGCAAGATCAATTTCAAGATCAACAGCTCCGGTGGTACGCCACGGGTCGCCGAGTTCGAGACGTACGCCAGCTAGGCGAGTAGGTCCTCCACCCTGGCTCGGGCTGTTGGCGGCCCACGGTGACCGTCGGTCACCTGCCTGGAAGCGGATGCGACAGTGAGCGATATACCTCAGAGTCATAACTATGACGCTGAGGTATATCGCTCACCAGCACATCGGCATGGGCCAGCCGCAGCGGATGGCTGGTGCCTTCGCTGCGCCCGCAGCCCCGACTTGAGTCAGGACTTACGACTACTGACCAGACTTCGGCCTTACTCGTCCAGGTGTTTCAGGATGCCTCGGTTGGCAGGGTGTCCATGAAGGAGCTGACCGAGAAGACGGCTCGGCCGGGTCCGGCCGGGCCGTACCCGGGTGGGCTGGACAGGCCGTGGGCGTCCATGGTCGCCCGGTAGACCTCCAGTAGGCGGACGTGGTATTCGAGCGGTGCGCCTTCGGGGTTGGCCCGGCCGAGCGGCGTGGTGGGCTCCGGGCACCAGGTGGTGAACCTCGGCGTGATCCCGCGCGACATGAAGTACTCAAGCCCTTCGGCGGTGGAGTCGATCGCCTCGCCCACGCTCGTGAAGCCGTGCGGGGCGGCCATCTCGACGCCCGCGACGAAGTTCGGGATCACGTTGCGCGGGCCGAACACCTCGGCGGAGTCGAGGATGCGACGATGCCACTCCTCCCGGCCGACGTAGCGCTCCTTGCCCGGGCAGTACAACTCGAACAGCCGCTTGTCCCACACCTCGTAGTTGGGGTGGTAGATGCGGATCCCGTAGTCGCGGAAGCGTTGCACGTCGGCCCGGGGCAGCGCCTGGGCGACGACCTTGCCGATCCACCGGCCCGGAAACCGCTCCTCGATCGCCTGCGCGTACCGGCCGTAGAAGTCCGCCTCGGCCAGCCCGTTGACCTGCGAGGTGATGCTGCCGCCGGTAAGCGTGTACGCCTGCGAGGCGCGGTCGGTGTCGTGCCGGTCGATGATCTCCAGGGCTTCCAGCACCTCGTCGACGGGTTTGACGCCGGTGTAGGGCCTGCCAGCTTGTTTGTGTTGCCGCCAGTTGTGGTTGATGTCGCAGTACTGGCACTCCTCCTTCGCGCCGAAGTACTGGCACACCCGGAACGCGGTGAGATAGATCAGATAGCCCCACTGGATGGTCGGGGCGACCTCCATCACCGACTTTCCGTTGGTGAGCGTGTGGCGGTAGTAGGCCGGCATCGGTGGTAGCCCGACGTCGGCGATCGCCCGTCCATCGAGGAACAGGCGCAGCCGACCGTCACTGTCGGTTCCCACGCGGTACGGCGAGCTGGGGTTGGTACGGACCGACACGACGGTACGACGCAGCTCGTACGGACCCCCGGTGAGCACGATCTCCTCGGGCGGCCGACGTAGCGCGGCCGTCCCCAACTCCGGAAGCGTGCGGTGGTCGAAGGAGAAGATGAAGTACGACTTCGGCTTGACGCTGCCGTTCTCGTTGTCGGTCAGCGCCGCGTCGTCGAAGGCGAGGCCACCGCGCAGCAGGTCCTCCTTGATGACCGCCTCGCGTGGCACGTGGGGAAATCGGCCCATCAACTCTTCGACGAGGTCGGTGCGCGACGCCATGTGGTCCTCCTGAGATCGCGGTGCGCCGAACCGGGTGGCCGGTGCCACCCGGTTCCGCTCGGTCAGCTCTGCTTGGTCTCCCAGAAGATCTTCGAGATCTCCTCGATCTTCACGAGCAGTTGCTCGGCGACCGCCGGGTCGGCGGCACCCTTCGCGCCACCGGCGCCGGCCAGCTTGGTGGCCTCGTTGAAGAGACCGTGCAGCTGGGGGTACTTCTCGAAGTGCGGTGCCTTGAAGTAGTCGGTCCAGAGGACCCAGAGGTGGTGCTTGACCAGCTCGGCGCGCTGTTCCTTGATGATCAACGCTCGGGTCCGGAACTCCGGATCGTCGCTGGCCTGGTACTTCTCGGAGATCGCCTTGATCGACTCGGCCTCGATCCGGGCCTGGGCCGGGTCGTAGACGCCGCAGGGCAGGTCGCAGTGTGCGCTCGCGACGGTACGTGGGCGGAGAAGGCGGGGCAGGTGCATCAGATTCCCTCCGACAGCAGGCTGTGGTGACGGACGGGAGGTTAAGACCTCAACCGGACTTCATGTCAAGGGTCGCGCCGTTGCTCGGTGTTGCTTCCGGACGAGGGTCAGCAGGGCGGCGTGTGTCAGCTGGTCGGCGGCGACCACGAGACCATTCCCACCGGTGTGCAGTGGTTGGCCCTCGAGTCCGGTGACCACGCAACCGGCTGCTTGGCAGAGAGCGATTCCGGCCGCGAAGTGGACGCTGCGGCCCAGGTCGTGGCGGTCTGTCAGGTAGGCGGCGCGGCGACCGGCGGCGACCCACGCCACGGCCAGGCTGGTGGAGACCACTCGTGGGTGGAACTGTTCGGTGAAGTCCTCGTCGGCGAGCATCCGGGCGGCCCGGAAGACATCCTTGCTGGGAAACGGCGGGTCGAGGTTGACGTCGACCAGCTTCGACTCGGCCGACGGGACAAGTCGCTCGTCCGTGCCCGCGCAGCGGACGTACGCGGCGCTGCCGTCGGTCCAGAACACCTCACCGCTGAACGGATCCGCCGACGCGGCCACGGCGATGTCCGTCCCGGTGTGAAGCGCGACGTTGACCGAGGCCAGCATGGTGCCGGCGGCGTAGTTCAACGTGCCGCAGAGCGGGTCGACCAGCCAGGTGCGTCCGTTTTCGCCCGTGCCCGTGCGTCCGCTCTCCTCGCCCACCATGACGTCCTTCGGACGCGCCTCGCGCAGGACGTCGAGGATGGCCTGCTCCGCCTCGATGTCGGCGGAGGTGGCGAAGTCGTTTCCGACCTTCGTGAAGCGTGTCAACGATGACCCGTATCGAGCGCGGACGACCGTGGCACCGGCCTCCGCCGCCGCGATGGCCAAGGCATGATCGGTGATGGGCACTCGTCACTCCGGCAGTTCGGTGATCGCGAACTGACTGACGACCGCTGTCATGATCATCGGGGCGTCGCCGTCGCACTGGTTGACCGAGACCGCGACCCACCGGCCTTCGGCCGCCGTCGGTCCCCAGACCGTGAGGTCGCCGTAGCAGTCCATGTCGCTCAGAGATTGGAACAGCGCCGGCATGGCCGTGCCGGCCTGCTTCCGGAACAGCGGTACGTGCATGGACACCGTGCGGTGCGGGCCCCAGCGGCGGTCCACCTCGCCGACGACAAGGGCCAGGTTCGCCATGGCGGCTTCCTCGGCCTCGTTCCATTCGGTGCCGTACACACCCGTGAGGTCGTCGCCCTCCCACAGCGGAATGATCCGAAAGCCTGCCCCCCGGGTGCCGGTCCACTCCCCGGTGGCCGGGTCTCCCTCGCTGACCGGATCGCCGGCCGTGGGCAACTCGGCGGCGAGCAGCGACTCGATGTCGGACACCGTCCGACCGGTGTCGAACGCCTGACCTGCCCTGGCCGTCACCGCGCGACTCGTCTCACCGTTCGCCTGCGCCACGTTGTCCGCACTGTGCGCCTCCCTCAGCTCCGATCCCGATCATCGCTCACCTCAGGCCGGCCGTGCCAGGGAGAACCTGGGCCCGATGTGTGGCGGCGGGAGGTCAGGAAACCGCTGCCTGCACCAGGGCGGTGATCTTCTTCTCCACCGCGGGGCTCCACTTCTGCAGCGCGTACGCCACCGGCCACAGGTCTCCGTCGTCGAGGTTGGCCGCGTCCTGGAAGCCCAGCGTCGAGTACCGGTAGTTGAACTTCCCGGAGTCCTGGAAGAAGACGACGATCTTGCCGTCCGCGTTCGCGTAGGCGGGCATCCCGTACCAGGTCTTGGGCGACAGGTCCGGGGCGGCGGCGGTCACCGTCACGTGCACGCGCTCGGCGAGCGCGCGATCTTCAGGTTCCATCTGCGCGATCCGGTCGAGGACAGCCTGCAGGCCGTCGGCCTTCTTGGCGCCCTTCTTGCCCTCGGCGCGTAGCTCGTTGGCCCGCTCCTTCATCGCGGCCCGCTCTTCGGCGCTGAAGCCGTCGGACTCGGTGTTGGTGGTGGTCTTCGCGGACATGTTCCGGCTCCCTCTCGTCAGGCTCGGCGTGCTGCCGGCTACCTGGGAAAAGGCTAGGCCGGACGCCGGTCCCGGGGCTTCTCGATTCCTGATCGGTGCGGAGCACCGCCGGCTGCCCGAATCGTCACGTTTGCGCACGTACAGGTCGCTGACTAGGTTGACGTCTCTGGCAGGACGACCGTTCCACGGGGGAGAGCAGACATGAGCACGACCGCCGACCGGTTGGCGACGGCGTACGTCGACGCCATCGAGGCACTCTGCCGGGTGACCCCGAAGGGTTGGTACGCCGAACGGGGCACCGCTCGTGCGGGGATCACCCACGCCGGCGTCGCGTCGCTCAACGCGGCCTTCGACCTGACCACCGACCCGGATCTCGGCGCGCTCGACGAGTTGGCGACCGAGGTCGCCCGGCAGGTGCCGCACTGGTCGATCATGGTTCGGGGTGCGGCCAGCGCCGCGGTCGTCGACCTCGCGGCCCGGCACGGGCTGCGCGAACGCAGCGTCCTACCGTTTCTGGCCTGCGCCACGGACGACATCGTGTTCCGGTCCGGCTCGACCCAGCGGACCCTGGTACGCCGGGTTGGCGCCGCCGAGAACGACAGGTACACCAACGCTCTCACCGAGAGCTTCGAGACGCCCGACGGCGCGTTCGGCTCGTTGATGGGCGGTGCGGTGCTCGACACCGACGGCATGACCGGCTACCTGGCCGAGGAGTCCGACCGTCCCGTCGGCACCGCCCTCGGACTGCGGACCCCCGGCGTGATCGGCGTGTTCAACATCGGTGTCGTACCGTCCGCCCGGGGTCGTGGCCTCGGCCGGGCGCTCACCGAGGCGGTGCTGCGTGACGGCATCGCGGCCGGCGCGGACGCCGCCTACCTGCACAGCAGCCCGATGGGCCGGCCGCTCTACGAGTCGATGGGCTTCGTACTCGTGGACACCTGGACCATGCTCGCGGCACGGTGACGGCGCGACCGACCGATTCCTGATGGAGGAGAGGGCCATGGGCTTCAGTGAGAACGTGCGTTCGGCCTTCCGGCGGAGCGAGACCGACGCCGTGGTGCGCATGAGCGAGGCCGAGATCAAGCGGGCGCAGGCGGCCGGCGATCCGGCAGGTGAGGTGGAGGCCCGGTACAGCCTCGCCCGGGTCGCCATTCGCGGCGGTGACCTGGCGGGCGGGGAAGCCCGGGCGCGGGAGGCACTCGAGGTGGCGCAGCGCTCCGGCGACCGCAGCCTCGAGGAGCGGCCGCGGCACGTGCTGGCCGCCGTCGCGCGTATGTCCGGCGACCTGTTTCGCGCTCGGGACCTGTATTGGGAGAGCATCGCGCTCAACGAGGCGCTCGGCCAACCCGAGACGGTCAACTCCGAGTATCACAACCTGGCGTTCTGCGAGCTGGGGCTGGGCAACCTCGACGCGGCGAGGACACTGTTCGCCGAGAACCGCGATCGGGTGTTCCGCAACGCCTGGGCCGACTTCGTGCCGTACGTCTGCGTCGCCGGCGCCGCGCTCGCGTCGGCCGAGGGCGACCACTCGCGGGCGGCGCGGATGATCGGTGTCGCGGACGCCGCGTTCGCGGCTGTCGGCCAGGTGCCGGACCCGGACGACGCGGCCGATCTCGCCAGGATGAGGGCCGCCGCGACCGAGGCGCTCGGCCCCGCCGCGTTCGACGAGGAGTACGCCGTGGGCCAGCGCCTCGAACCGAAGACGGCCTTCGGGTACGACGAACGCTGACCGCAGGCGAACCCCTGGCCGCCCGTCCGTGCTGCGCCCACTCCAAGAGCCGCGCAACCGCCCGGATGTTGCTGCCTCCGACATGCGGGAGACACCCACATCCCTGATGTCGCGTGGATCTTGGCGACGTGCCGCTGGACTACTGGGACGGCTTTCGGGCGGCGGCGATGATCCGCCCACGCTCCGACTCGGGAAAGCGGTCGAGCATGGCGCGCGCGTCGTCGGCGCTCACGTTCGCGCCGAACAACTCGCTGCCCGGTTCGAGCCGTACCCCCTCGCCCAGCGCGCCGGCGACGACCGGGTCGAAGCCGAGCGCGTCCACCAGGGACGCGACAGCGCTGACGTCGGTGGTGTCGTCACCAGCGATCACGATGGCCTTGCGGTCGGTCGTGCCCGCCGGCCGGGCCTCGTCCTCGAGATCGTGGTAGCCCATGTGGTTGAACGCCTTGACGAGGCGTGAGCCGGACAGGAAGGCCTGGACGACCTCGCTCGATGAGGTACGCGGGTCGGTGAGGTCGTCGCGAACACCGTCGATCTCCCACCAGTAGTTCATGGCGTCGACGACGAGCTTGCCGCGCAGAGCGTCGACGGGGACGCTGCGGTACTTGCCCAGCGGCAGGGCGAGGATGACGACGTCGGCACGTGCCGCCGCGTCGACCGCCGTGGTGGCCTCCGCCCCCGGGGCGAGGACCTCGACGGTGAGCGCGATCTTGGCAGGGTTGCCGGAGCCGGCTACCAACACCCGGTAGCCGGCGGCGACGGCGAGCCGGGCCAGCACCGTTCCCACCTTGCCGGCCCCGAGGACGCCAAGGGTCACAGGCCGGCTCCGGTCGTTGTCGTTCATGTCGTCCTCTCGGTGCTGATTGGTCTGATCAGGCCAGGATGTCGCGGACCATGGGGATCACCTTGGAGCCGTACAGCTCCACGGCGCGCATCCGGGCGCTCGCCGGTTGTGCTCCGGCCGAGTAGATGAGGTCGAACCGGCCGACGCCGAGGCTGCGGATCGCACGGGCCATCCGGCGGGCCACGGTCTCCGGGGAACCGATGTAGAGGGAACCGTTCTCCACCTCGGAGTCGAACTCCTGGCGGCGGATCGGCGGCCAACCCCGCAGTTTGCCGATCCGGTCCCGCATGATCCGGTAGTGCGGCCAGAAGATCTCCTTGGCCTCCTCGTCGGTGTCGGCGATGAAGCCGGGCGAGTGCATCCCGACCGGGTGCGCGGTCGTACCGAGCTGGTCGGCAGCCCGGCGGTACAGGTCGATGTAGGGCGCGAACCGCTCGGGGGCGCCACCGATGATGGCGAGCATGAGCGGAAGGCCGTACTGGGCGGTGCGGACGACCGACTGCGGCGAGCCACCGACGCCGACCCAGGTGCTCAGATGGCCCGACTCGGTCTTCGGGAAGACGTCGGCGTTCTCCAGCGGCGCCCGCAGGGTGCCGCTCCAGGTCACCGGCTTCTCGTCCAGCAACTTCACGAACAGTTCGATCTTCTCCTCGAACAGCGTGTCGTAGTCGCGCAGGTCGTAGCCGAAGAGCGGGAACGACTCGGTGAACGAGCCGCGACCGAGGATGACCTCCGCCCGGCCGTTCGACAGCGCGTCGACGGTGGCGAAGCGCTGGAACACCCGGACCGGATCGTCCGAACTCAGCACGGTCACGCCGGAGGCCAGCCGGATCCGGGAGGTACGGGTGGCGATGCCGGCCAGCACGGTCTCCGGTGTCGACACCGAATACTCCGGCCGGTGGTGCTCGCCCAGGGCGATGACGTCGACGCCGAGTTCGTCGGCGAGCACCGCCTCGTCGACGACCTGCCGGATCGCCGCGGCGTGGGAGACGAGCTTGCCGGAGTCGTCCTGCGGTACGTCGCCGAACGTGTCGAGGCCGAACAGAAGGTCAGACATTGGTGGGCTCCTTTGCCAGCAACTCGCGAACCCGCGGCGCGACCTCGCTGCCGAGCAGTTCGATGGTGCGCGCGCGTGCGTCGCGGGGGAGGTGCATGATGTCGTACTTCAGGTCGAAGCGGCTCAGCCGCAGGTCGCGGGCGACTCTGGCGATCTTCTGCGCCACCGTCTCGGGCGACCCGACGAAGAGCGCCCCGTGGTCGATTTCCGCCTCGTAGCGTGCGCGGTCCGGTTTGTAGAAGCCGCGTTCCCGGGCGAGTGCCGCCGCGACCGGCTGCCAGTACCGCCACCACGTCTCCACCGCCTCCTCGTCGGTGTCGGCGACAAGGCCGAGAGAGTGCTGCCCGATTGGCTGCGGGGTATGCCCGAACTGTTCGAGCGCCTTGGTGTAGAGGTCCACGTGGCCGGCGAACCGCTGGGGTCGCCCGCCGATGATCGCGAGCATGAGGGGGAGTCCGTGTCGGGCGGCGCGGATCACCGAGTTCGGGCTTCCCCCGACGCCGATCCACGTCGGGATGCCGCCGGGCTGCATCCGGGGATGCAGGCGCTGTTCGACCAGGGGGCTCCGTACGGTCCCGGACCAGGTGACCGGTTCGTCCCGCTGAAGTCGCAGGAAGAGATCCAGCTTCTCCTCGAACAACCGCTCGTAATCGGCCAGGTCGAAACCGAACAGTGGGAACGACTCGGTCACCGAGGCGCGCCCGAGGACCATCTGGGCGCGGCCGTTCGAGACGGCGTCCAGGGTCGCGAACTCGTGGTACAGGCGTACCGGATCGTTCGTGCTGAGCACGGTGACCGAGGTGCCGAGGCGAATCCGCTCGGTCGCCGTCGCGGCTGCCGCGAGCAACACCGGTGTCGCCGAGTCGTTGTGACCCTCCCGGTAGTGCTCACCCACGCTGAACACGTCGAGGCCGACCGACTCGGCGAGCCTCGCCTCGTCCACGAGCAGCCGTACGGTCTCGGCGTCGCTCAGGACGCGGTCGCCGTCGGTGGCCACCTCGCCGAACGAGTTGAGCCCCAGCTCGAAGTCTGCAGCTGCCATCGTCTCCTCCTCGGTGCTCTCCGCCGGTGACCCACGGAAGCGGACCTACCGGTTGACGTGTCAATGATGCTAACTTGGCGATTGACGCGTCAATTCCCGGGAGGGTGAGATGACGGAGACCACACCGGGTCGGCGGGGCGGACGCCAACTCCCGACCGCGCAGGAGTTGCGGATCTGGCGGGACTTCATCGAGACGACGGCAGCGCTGAGCTCCCGACTCGAATCCCGTCTCCAGGGCGACTCCTCGCTCTCGACCGGGGACTACGCCGTGCTCCTCGCTCTCAGTGAGGCGGAGGGTCAGGCGATGCGCTCCTCCGAACTCGCCGCACACATCGGCTGGGAGCGCAGCCGTCTGTCCCACCACCTGGGGCGGATGGAGCGACGCGGCCTCATCCGTCGGCAGGAGTGCGCCACCGTCCCGCGCGGGGCGGAGGTGCTGCTCACCAAGGCCGGCGCCGAGGCGTTCGGAGGGGCCACCTTTCCGCACCTGCGCGCCATCCGCGAGTTGTTCGTGGACGCCCTCACGCCGGATCAGATCGCCGCGGCGGGCGAGATCGCGGCAGCGCTGAGGAAGAACCTCGACGTCCTGTACAAGGAGTGATCATGTCGGTCATCGTGCGAGCTGCCGGAGCACCGTGGCGTCGGTGATCGTGTCGTCCGCGGCGAGCATGATGGCCTTGGACAGGATCGTCGACAACATGGGGTCGTCGTCGAACGGCAGGTGCAGCCGACCGGTGCGGTCACGCCCCGGGACGATGCACAGGTAGGCGTCGTTGGGCGCCATCATGATGTTGCCGGACCCGAGGTGGATCCGGTAGTCGCGGATGTTCCCGCGGACGTGCAGATAGCGGTCGGTGAGGTTCAGCCGACCGGCGATGGTCAGGCGAGGCAACAGTCGGGCCAGCGCGTCCCGGCGTACCTCCGCCGACTGGCTCAATGCCGCGTTGGCGGTGCTGTGCCAATAGCCGTGGAAACGGTCGTCGCCGCGGTCGGCCCACTCCGGATCGGTGGCGATCGAGGTGACACCGACGAACAGGTCCACGTCCCGCATGGCCTCGCTGAAGACCACCGCCGGCACATCGACGACCGGCGCGGGCTGCCAGGCGGCGCCGTCACGTCGGGAGAAACGCACCTGGTCGGTGGAGCAGTATCGGGCGTCGTATCTGTGCGGATCCTCGTCGGTGACCAACTGGTGGTGGAACGACGCCCGCCACGCGCCGCCACCGAAGGGCTTGGTGGCTTCGCTGTCGTAGCCGCCGTCCCAGGTGCCGAGGTATCCGGCCTGCCAGCCCCGCACGCGCATGAGGGCGTTCGCCTGCCGGTAGCGCAGGATGTGCGCGGCGAACCGGTTGGAATAGCTGTGTGTCCGCTCCTCGGCCGGCGTCAGGAGGTAGACCTCCCGGAACGCCTGTTTGAACGGCTGGGTCAGGCCGGCGGCGAGCACGTGCGTACGCCAGGCAAGGACCACGTCGGTCGTCGCACGGATGGGATGCCACAGCCTGACCCGGTCGCCCGGAACACCCCGACCGTCCAGGCCGACGATCGTCCATCCCTCGCCGTCGCGCTGCGGCAGACCGGCAGTCCAACGCTCACCGTCGGCGCTGGACTCCCACACCAGCCGCCGCGCGTACGCCCCGGTGATCGGGTGGTGGAGGAATCGCGACGACCAGTCCGCGTACGGCCAGGTGCGCTCCTCGGACAGCAGCCCCTCCAGCCGCTGGCGTTCGGCAGTCAACGACGCGCCCACGCGTTTGACGAGGTCGCGCAACTGCCGAAGCTCGTGGCCGTACGCCTCCCGGATCTGGGCCGGGACGCCCTTGAGCGGATCGCCGTCCCGCGCGAAGCTCAGTCGCGCCTTTTCCCCCGTGACGTCGATCGTCGCCTCGTACGCCCCGACCTGGGTGCGCAGACGCCCGTCGGAGTCGAGCCCGTGGTCGTCGACGGCGAGTTCCAACACCTCGCTGAGCGACCATCCGCGTAGCGCGCCGAGGCGGGCCAGCGCGGCCTGGACACGGCTCTGGACCGCCTTGTTCCGAACCGTCACCGCCAGCCGCGCCAGCGTGCGGACCGGTGCGTCGCCGTCGCGTGCGGCGAGTAGCTGCACCGCCGCGACAGCCGTCCGCTGGGCATGGGGAAAGCCGGACGCCTGTCGCGGGGCTGCCGCCGCGGTGGCGGTGACCCGCGCCAGGAGGTCGGTCGCCCACCCGTCAGGCTGCCGGGACAGCGCCCAGACCAGCCCGCGAACGAGGCGGTCCGAGTCGTCGTGCAGGGACTGGCCGTGAGCGACGAATGCTTCCAGGACCGACCGGACAACCTCGACACCGCCCGGTGTGCTGGCGAGAAGCTCGTCGACGCGCCGTTGCCATGTCGCCGGAGCCGCCGGCCTCTCCAGTGCGGCGCAGTGCGTCAGCAGCTCCGGCACGCCCGGCTCGTCGAGGGCGGTGCCCATCTCCGCGCGGACGAGCGGGCCGAACGCGTCTCCGTTGTGCAACAGCCTGGACGGCAGGCGGCGGCCGGTGGCGCGGTCGATGGCCTGGCCGATCAGCAGGACCGCACGTCGCCGAGGCTCCACCGCGATGACGTAGTCGTGGACCAGTTCGCTGATGAGGGCATCGAGGGTCGGTACCAGGTCGACCAGCTCGGCGGGCGCCAGGCGTGCGGCGATGATGGCCGGCAGCTCCAGGTGGGCGCCGTTGTCGTATTCCTCGCCCCGCCCGGCCACGTCGAGGCACCACACGAGGTCCGACCGCGTCCAGGGCAGGTCGCCGTCACCCAGGCTCCGCACCACGTCGTTGAGCGCGGTGGGTGTCGAACTGGTGGAGGATTCCAGGTGCATGGCCAGTGCGGCGCTGCGGCGCTGCTCGGCCGGCCACGACGCGACGGCGGCCCATTCCGGAACCTCGGTCGGCGAGGATTCCCAGTGGTAGGTGCTCGCGATGTGCAGCACCGCCCTGATCCGCGCGCCGGCCTCGGCGAGACCGGCCTCCACCTGCCGTCGATCCGCGTCGGTCAGAGCGGGGAGGGATCCCGTCCAGTCGCCCACGTCAGCCGCCGACCAGCGCGACGAGTCGGACGAAGGCCACGTCCGGATCAGCGGCCAGGTCGATCTCCTCGTCGAGGTCCTCGATCTGGCGGTTGCCGGCCAACAGCACAAAGCCGTTGCGTTCGAAGGCGGTGCAGGCGGCGTCCGCCTGCTGCTCCCAGTCGAGCCGCCTGCCGTGGGCAACCCGGTAGCCGTTCAGCGTCGCCTCCGTGTCGGTCGGCTGGATCAGCCCTCGGAAGTGGTCGGGCTGGTGAGCGTTGAATCGGGCGACCTCCTCGCGGACCCGTAACCGGACCAGCTCCCGTGCGGAGATGCGTTCCGGAAGGCCGGTCATCGACCACTGGTCGATCGCCCTACCGGTGGCTGTCTCGTCCCGAACAATCGCCGTGGCCATGTCGCCGACTCCCTGTCGTGAGGTGAGCGGCATCGTGGCACGAGGGTCCGACGGTACGAACGGGCTCACCGAAAATCACAGACCGCCATAACGGGAGGTGTTCGAGCGATTGCCGACAGCGACAGTGGGGTGGTCCAATCCTCCAGAAACCCGCCACTCCGACCGCCCTCGACTGGCGGACTGGCGACGGCTGCGCCGCCCGGGAGGTACGTCCATGATCGAGACCGCCACCGCAGGGACCCGACCCACTCCGCCAGACCGACCCGGCCCCGGTAGGGCGGAGTCGGTGTTGCCGGAGCTGCGCGAGATGTGGTGGGAGACGGGGGTGCGGGCGCGGGCGGAGGCCGGCGTCTTCGCCGTGTTCGCGGAACTGCCCAGGCTGGTCAGGACAGCCCTGGGCATCAGTTGGCGCGCGGACCGCCTTCGTACCGGTGTGGTGGCCGCCGCGACGGTCGGCGCGGGGGTGATGGCGGCCTTCGGGTTGTTGGCCACGCAGCGGGTGCTGGTGGAGTTGTTCGCCGGCGGGCCGACCTCCGACAAGGTACGGGCGGCGCTGCCCGCCCTGGCCGTGCTGGCGGCGACGGTCGCGCTGCGCGCCGGCATGGGCATCGCCACCGGGTACGCGCAGAACGGGCTGACGCCCCGGGTGAGCCGCGAGGTTGAGCGCGGCCTGTTCGAGGTGTCGACTGCGGTCCGGTTGGAGGCGTTCGACGCCGACGCGTTCGCCGACGACATGGAGCGAGCCTCCCGGGGGACCGAGTCGACGATCGGGCTGGTGCAGGCGTCGATGAACCTGCTCGCCGGGTTGGCCGGGCTGCTCGCCGTGGCGGCCGCCGTCGTCATCATCCACCCGTTGCTGCTGCTGGCGCTGGTGGTCGCCACGGTGCCCAACGGCTGGGCGTCGTTACGGTCCGGGCACCTGCGGTACCAGACGTACACCGCCGGGTCGGTGCGCCGGCGTCGACTGTGGTTGCTGCACAAGCTGATGGCCGAACGCGCCTCGGCCCCGGAACTGCGCTCGTACGGGCTGCGCGGGTTCCTGCTCGACCAGTACGACCGGGTGATGCGGGTGGAGACCGACATCCAGCTCGCCCTCGCCCGCCGGGTCACCACGACCACCACCGTCGGGGCGATCATCGGCGGTCTCGCCACGGGCACCGTGTACGTCCTGCTCGGGCTGCTGCTCCTGGACGGGCAGATCCCGCTCGCCGCCGCGGCGACCTGCGTCATCGCGGTGCAGTCCGCCCAGCGATCCCTGGCCATCGCCACCTTCCAGGTCGACCACGTCTACACCCAGGGGCAGCACTTCGGCGACTACACGGGCTTCATGACGCGGGCCGCCGCGTACCTGCCGAGCGCCACCCGACCCGGGGCCGGTGCCGGTGCCGAACGGCTGCGGGAGTTGAGCGTTCGGGAGGTGAGCCTGCGTTACCCCGACCGGGACACCCCGGCCGTGGACGGCGTCACGTTGATGATCACCGCTGGGCAGACGGTCGCGTTCGTCGGGGAGAACGGCTCGGGCAAGACGACTCTCGCCGCGATGATCGCCGGCCTCCGCGCCCCCAGCGAGGGCACCATCGAGTGGAACGGCCGACCGCTGTCGGACTGGGACGTCGGCGGGCTGCGCGCCCGGATCGCCGTGGTGACGCAGGAATACCACAAGTGGCCGTTCACCGCCGCGACCAACATCGCCATCGGCGACGTCGACACCGAGGCCCGGCAGGACCGCATCGAGGCCGCCGCCGCCCGCGCGGTGGCCCACCACATGATCAATGAGTTACCCCACGGGTACGAGACACTGCTCGACCGCACCTTCGCGCGTGGCCAGGACCTCTCCGGTGGGCAGTGGCAGCGGATCACCGCGGCACGCGGATTTCTGCGCGACGCCGAACTGCTGATCATGGACGAGCCGTCCTCCGCGCTCGATCCCCGCGCGGAGGACGCCCTGTTCCAGGCCATCCGTGACCGGAGAGGGCGAGCCACCACGATCCTCATCACGCACCGGCTCGCGAACGTCCGGCACGCCGACCGGATCTTCGTCCTCCACCACGGCCAACTGGTCGAGGCCGGCACACACGACGAACTCGTCGCCACCGGCGGCCGGTACGCCGAGTTGTTCGCCCTCCAGGCCGCCGGCTACGACACCGACCCGGCCGAGAATCCCCGGTCGCCCTCCGCCTCCCGTTGACCACCAACGCCAGGACGGACGGCCGTTCCACCGGCCGCACCCAGCGGTTCGGCCGTTCTCCGCCGATTGTCGGGAGGTTAGGCTGCGGTGTATGTCGGGGTCGCGGTGGCGTGGTCGATCGGCGGACACGGCCCTGGTGCTCGCCGTCGGTCTGGTCGCCCTCGTCGGCTTGGTGGTGCAGTCGCGTGGCATCGACACCGCCGCCGAGTGGGCGGCACTGCCGGTGGTGCTGGCTTCCTCCGCTGCGCTGTACGTCCGCCGCCGCCATCCGGTGCCGGTAGGCGTCGCCGCGCTTGCCGCCGTTGGCGCGTACGGGGCGTTACTGCACAAGCCTGGCCCGATCATGTTGGTGTTCGTCGTGGCGCTCTACACAGTTGTCGACGAGGGTCATCTTCGGGTCGCCATCGGGCTGGGTCTCGGGTCGGTGATCGCCTTCGCCGTCGCGGACAGCTACAACCGATCCCCGGACACCATGAACGGGGCGACGCTGCTGCACGCCGGTTGGCTCATCGCGGTCATTGTCGGCGTGACCCACAACCGCCGGGCCTACCTCGCCGAAGCGCAGGCCCGGGCAGTCGCAGCCCAGCAGCGGACGGAGGAGGAAGCGCGGCGACGCGCCACCGAGGAGCGACTGCGCATCGCCCGCGAACTGCACGACGTCCTCGGCCATCACCTCTCGCTGATCAACGTTCAGGCCAGTGCCGCGCTGCACCGACCGGACGCCACCCGGTCCGAGCAGGCGCTCACCGCGATCAAGGAGGCCAGCAAGGAGACGCTGCGTGAGTTGCGAACGGCGCTGAGCACGCTACGGCAGGACGGTGAGGCGTCCGTCGTGCCCGCGCCGGGCCTGCACCGCCTCGACGATCTGATCGGGACGGCGAGGCGTTCCGAGGTGGACATTCGAACCGAGTTCGCGGAGGTCGGCTCGCTGCCGCCGGAGGTCGACCTGGCGGTGTACCGGATCGTCCAGGAAGCGCTCACCAACGTGACCCGGCACGCGGAGGCCGCCACCGTGGTGGTCCGGGTCCGGTCCGACCGCGACGACGTGCTGATCGAGGTGGAGGACGACGGCACCGGCCCGCCCGGCGCGCCGGGCAGCGGGATCCTCGGTATGCAGGAGCGCGCCCGCGCGCTCGGCGGTTCGTTGACCACGGGTACGCGGCCGGACGGTGGATTTCGGGTCCGCGCCCGCCTACCGCTGCGGGCCAGCCCGTCGCCAGCGTCGGAGCCAGCATGATTCGGCTGCTGATCGTCGACGACCAGACCCTGGTACGCGCCGGCTTCTGTTCCATCCTGGACGGCGAGGACGGCATCGAGGTGGTCGGCGAGGCGGCCGACGGGTCCGAGGCGGTGCGGCTCGCCGCGCAACTGCGGCCGGACGTCGTCCTCATGGACATTCGGATGCCGGTGCTGGACGGCCTCGCCGCCACCGGGAAGATCGTTGCGAGCTCCGACGCCCGCGTGATCATCCTGACCACGTTCGACCTGGACGAATACGTCTACGGTGCGTTGCGGGCCGGCGCGAGCGGCTTCCTCGTGAAGGACACCGAGCCGGCGGAGCTGATCCACGGGGTCCGAGTGGTCGCCCGGGGCGACGCGCTGATCGCGCCGTCGATCACCCGCCGACTGATCGCCGAGTTCGCCACCCGGGCGACGCATCCGGACCCCAAACCGCGACTGAGCGTGCTCACCGAGCGGGAACGTGAGGTGCTGGCACTGGTCGCCGCGGGCCTGTCCAACGACGAGATCGCCGCGCGGTTGGTGCTGAGCCCGGCCACCGCCAAGACGCATGTCAGCCGGATCATGACCAAGTCGCAGGTGCGGGACCGGGCCCAGTTGGTGATCCTCGCCTACGAGTCCGGTCTGACCGTTCCCGGTTGGCTCGCCCGCTCCTGACCACGTTCTCCGGTTGGCCGGCAGAGCGACGACCGGGGCCCGCGCCGTGAACGGTCAGCCCGTCACCCGGTCAGGCGGCCGGTGCGGCGGGCGCGCACCAGGGCCAGCCCGCCGAGAACCACTCCGGCCAGTCCAACCGCCAGAGCCACAAAGGCCCCGCCTCGCCCGTTCCCGGTGCCGATGCCGCTGTCGGAGGTGACCACCACCAGCCCACCCAGCGCCATGCCGATCAGCCCCGTCGCCAGGGCCAGGACGGCTCCGAGAGGCCCCGAACCTACGCCGATGCGACTGGCGGGGCGGGCCAGAGCCAGCCCGCCGACGACGGTGCCGACCAGCCCCAGCAGGACGGCAGCACTGGCGCCGAAACGCCCGGAACTCATGGAGAGAGCAGCGGCGGCGATCGGCTGGGCCGAGACGTACGCGGCTGCGGGTGCGGCCAGTTCGATTCCCCCCAGCGGGGCGACTACGGCGGCGGTGAGCAGGTGACGGATGGACATCGTGGATTCCCTCGGTCGCGTGACGGGTACGGGTGGCAGCCTAGGAAGCAGACCGCTGGTGAGTCGTCATGCCGCAGTTGCCGATGGGCCTACCACCCGGGATGTACGCGCTCGGGGCGTCGTACCGCCGCGGATGTCTCCCGGGCTGGCGCGGGCCACCGTCCAGCACCCCTGACTCGCCCACGACCTGGTCGCGAAAACGCCTCTGACCTGGGGCTTTGTCGGATCCCGGCAGTAGTGTTCGACGTCCGCAGGTGGTAGGACTGATGCGTCGGCCGGGTGGTGCGGGGTCAGTAGGGGGTGGCGTTGATGAGTCTCACGAGCACCAGGCCTCCACAGTGACCAGCCCGGAGAACGCCGAGGAGATGGCGGCCGCCTACGCCCGTGGTCAGGACGCGGGCCGGATCGAGCAGCGTCTACAGGGGCATGATGAGCACCTGCGAAGGATCAACGGCTCGATCGACTCGATGACACAGGCGCTTCGTTCTCTCACCGAGGAGATACGCGCCAACGCGTCCCTGTTCAGCGCCACGGCGATCTCGAACCGCCGCGACACCAGTGAGCGGGACAGGATCGCGGCGGTGCGGCTGGAGGAGGCGGGCATCGCCGAGACCCAGAGGACGGTCCGGTGGACGGCATGGCAGCGCTGGTTCGCCGTCGTCGGTGCGATCGTCCTGGTCGTGAACTTCGGCCTGGGTCTCTACCTCGCGTTCAGCCGATGACCCGCCTGGCAACCTGGTAGCCCAGCGGATTCGAGGGCGAGGAGGGCACGAGCCGCGCCATCAAACCACGGAGTCGCCATCCGATCTGGGCTCGAGCACCACCACTGCGGTTTCGGACGATCGCCGCGCCGCGTGGGCCTCGAAGTTCTTGTCGGCCCCGCGCCAGCGTGGCCACAGTCGTGACCGCTCGTCGGCGGTGGCGGCCCGGCCACGGACCAGCCGCCGCCCGTCGGCCAGTTCGACGGACGCGTCCGGGCGGGCCTGGAGGTTGAGCCACCAGGCGGGGGCACCCTCACCCCACCCGTTCATCGCCACCCCGACCAGGTTCGGGCCCTCCTCGAAGTACGCGATGATGACGCTGCGCTGCTGACCGGTGCGGCGACCGGTCGTGGTCAGCCGCAGCGTGCCCCAGCGGTGCTCGCGCGGTCGCCACAGCCCGACCCGGCTGCCGGTGACCCGGTACAGGCCCCGGTGCGCCGACCAGGCCAGCCGGATGAACCACCGCGGCGGAAGCCACGGCGCCTTCGTTCGCTGACCATCGGACATGACGACCTCCTCCACCGACCAACGCTGATGGCCCGGCAGGCTGCCGCCTGCGGTCGGTGACCGCCACTGTGGACCGAGATTCCCAAGTCTCCCGGCGCGAGCGCACCTTGCGCCCTGTTGTCCATGATCCGACCGAGGATCGAACCGATCGGTGGAAGCCCCCGCGTCGGCGGCAGCCGGCTGTGCTACCGCTGCCAGGCGTCGATGGTCCGTACGCCGTCGCGGATGACCCGGTCCATGATGGTGGGGTTGCCGCTGGTGCCCTCCCACCCCTGGTCGTTGAAGACCGTCACCGCCTTGTCGACCCGCGCCACGGCGATCTGGCTGGTCGCGGTGCCGCCGGTGCGTTCTCCGTTCAGGCTCGTCTCGGCCCACGTCCGGGTCAGCAGCAGCGCCTCGTCGCCCACGCCGGGCAGGGTCTCGTTCTTGACGGTGCCCGGGCTCCCGGAGTGGTCGTAGGAGGGACACGCCTGCACGGCGGTGCGCAGACGGCTCAGGTACGCCGAGGCGCCATCGCCCTCGAAAGTGAAGATGACCTGGTGGATCATCCCCTGCGGCACATTGGTCTCCGGCGCGCCGGCCTTCTGGTAGGTGACGGTCATCGCAGCGCTCGCGGTGACCTGCCGGCCCCCGGTGCCGAACTCGTTGCCGCACAGCTTCGGCAGGGCCTCCTCGACGGGCGTCGTCCGCCGGGGAGACTTCTGCAACTCGGCCGGCAACTCGACGAACGCCGACGTCGGAATGGTCGCCGGAGTGCTGGCGCTCGGCGCTGGTGCGTCGGTCGGGTTCGCTGACGCCGAGGTGATCGTCGGTGCCGCCATCGACGGGGTCGAGCCCGGCGGGTCCTCGGTGGAGGTGCAGGCAGCGGCGAGTGCGACACCACCAATCAGCGGGATCAGCGCAAGGACGCTGCGCGTACGGGCATTCGGTGTCGGTCGGTAGCGGCTCATGACCCTCCCTCGGCTGTCACCGGGCAGTTCCCTGCGACGAGTCGCCCGAAACGACCACACACCGCTATCGGACGCTAACCGGCCCGGCGGAAATCGGGATGTCGCCACACCGGACCGGCCGCTAAGCTGCCGCCATGACCAGCGTGATCGTCCCCTGCACCGGATCGTCGTGTGACGTCCAGGTTGGTGCACGGCGACGCCGGCGATCCGTCGCCCGCCCGCGCTGACCTGTTCTTCTGCGACCGGCGGATCGAGCCGCCGGTCATCAACTGGTCGTTCCCGGTCCGCCCGCATCTCCCCGTTCAACGGCTCGCGTGACAGCGCGGGTCCGAGTGAGATCGGCGTACTCATGGATCTTGAAAGGTTGTTGTCCGACCGGCTGACGCCGGCGTTCGCGGCGGTGGCCGGCGGCCCGGTCGACCCGCTCGTGCGGCGGTCTCCGCGCGCGGACTTCCAGTCCGACGCGGCGCTGTCGCTGGCCCGGCGGCTCGGTCGCCCGCCGCGCGACATCGCCGCCGCGGTGCTGGAGTGCGCGGTGCTCGACGACGTCTGCGCGGCGGTGGAGGTGTCCGGGCCGGGTTTCCTCAACCTGACCATCGCCGACCGGACACTCGCCGACCTGGCCGCCAGGCTGGCCGGCGACGCCCGGCTCGGGGTGCCGTCCGCGACGACGCCGCAGACCGTGGTGGTCGACTACTCGGCGCCGAACGTGGCGAAGGAGATGCACGTCGGGCATCTCCGCTCCACCGTCATCGGCGACGCGGCGGTACGGCTGCTGGAGTGGCTCGGGCACCGGGTGGTGCGGGTCAACCACCTGGGTGACTGGGGGACGCCGTTCGGCATGTTGATCGAGCACCTGGCCGATCTCGGCGAGGCGGAGGCGGCGCACGAGTTGTCGATGGGTGACCTGGACACCTTCTACCGGGCGGCCCGGGTCAAGTTCGACGCCGACGAGGCGTTCCGGGAACGGTCGCGGTTGCGGGTGGTCGCACTGCAGGGCGGCGACGAGCGGACGCTACAGCTGTGGCGGCTGCTGGTGGAGCAGTCCGAGCGGTACTTCCTGACCGTGTACGACCTGCTCGACGTGACGTTGTCCGCGGAAGACTTCCGGGGTGAGAGTGCCTACAACGATCTGCTCGCCGGCGTCGTCGACGACCTGAACGGGTTGGGGATGTTGACACCCAGCGGAGGGGCCGACTGCGTGTTCCCGCCCGGGTTCGTCGGTCGCGGCGGGGAACCGCTGCCGCTGATCGTGCGCAAGAGTGACGGCGGGTACGGCTACCCGGCCACCGACCTGGTCGCGCTGCGGCAGCGCACCGGCGAGCTGGGCGCGACCCGGTTGGTGTACGTCGTCGGGCTGCCGCAGCGGCAGCACTTCGCGATGGTGTTCGCCGTAGCCCGGGCGGCCGGTTGGCTGAGCCCGCCGGCTCGGGCCGAACACCTCGGCTTCGGTTCGATCCTCGGTGCCGACGGGCGGATGCTGCGCAGCCGGGCCGGCGAGTCGGTGAAGCTGGTCGGCCTGCTGGAGGAGGCGGTGGCCCGCGCCAGTGACCTGGCCCGGAGCAGGAACCCGGAGCTGGACGCCGAGGCCGCTGCCGAGATCGGCCGCGCCGTCGGCATCGGCGCGATCAAGTACGCCGACCTGTCCACCGATCGGACGAAGGACTACGTCCTGGACTGGGAGCGGATGCTCTCGCTGGACGGCAACACCGCGCCCTACCTCCAGTACGCGTACGCCCGTGTCCGGTCGATGTTCCGGCGGGCCGGAACGGACGCCCGGCCGGACGCGCCCATCGTGCTCGCCCTGCCGGCAGAGCGGGCACTGACGGTCGAGTTGCTCGGTTTCGCCGCGGTGGTCACCGAGGTGGAGCGGACCCTCGAATTCCACCACCTCGCCGGTTACCTGCACCGACTCGCTACGGCGTTCAACGCGTTCTACGAGCACTGCCCGGTGCTCCGCGCGCCGGACGAGCTACGGGAGAGTCGGCTGCTGCTGGCCGAGCTGACCGCCCGGACCCTGCGGCAGGGGCTGCACCTTCTCGGCATCCGAACCCTTGAACGGATGTGACGAGGCGGTGCCCGGTCAGCGGGCCTTCTTCGTCGCCCGCTTCCGGGGCGGTGTCAACAGGTCGGCGATCTGCGCGATGGCGGCGGGCACCAGGCGGTAGTACGCCCAGACCCCGCGCTTGTCGCGCTCCAGTAGGCCGGCCTCGGTGAGGATCCGAAGGTGATGACTCACGGTCGGCTGGGAGAGGTTGAGCGCCGCGGTGAGGTCGCTGACGGAGGCCTCACCGTCCGGCGCCGACTGGATCAGGCTGAGCAGCCGGAGTCGCGCCGGATCGGCGAATGCCTTCAGCACCCCGGCGAGCCGCTCGGCATCGGCCCGCTTGATCGGGTCGCCGGTGAGCGGCGAGATGGCAGGCATGGCAGTTTTCGCAGTTCCCACGCCTGCCATAGTGACACCAACACCATCAATAAACCGGTAGAACCGGCACCAGTACTCCGATGGCGTCCGGATGGCTGAACGGTACAGCCGAACGTGAGTCGAATCTCGACGTCCGTGGTGACGTAGGGACCGTGTGGGGCTCCGCCGCGCCCCACACGGTCCCTACGCCGACGTACGCGTCGCCGGATCAGCCGGGCCGTCGGGTCAGCGGCGCGGCTTGGGTGCGATCCGAGGCAGCACGTACGGCGGCCCAGCAAAGATCAGATCGGACTTCAACTCGTTGTACGCCCGCTTGGGCTGGTAGTTCTCGTCGTAGATGGTGGCCAGGCCCTCCGGTGGGTCGTTGAACCAGTCCGGCACCCAGGAGTACTTGTCGCTGAAACCCCAGACCGTGTACGACAGGCAGCTCCGCACGGCGAGGCACGCCTTCATCAGCACGCTGAAGTTGGCGGCCGACGCCTGCAGTCGGGGGTTGATCTCCTCCGAGTTGCCGGCCCGGACGGCCTCCGTCATCTGGCTGCGGACGTCGACCTCGGTGAACGCGGTGGCGACGCCGAGCCCGCTGAACTTCTTCAACGCGGCCGTCACCTGGAGGGTGTCGAAGTTGCCGTACTGGGTGCCCAGGTGGCCCTGGGCGCCGACTCCGTCGATCGGGACACCCTGGGCGCGCAGGCTCTTGGTCATGTCGTAGACGAACTGCGTCTTGTCGTCCGCCGGGTTGCCGGAGCCGAAGGCCTCGATGTTGTAGTCGTTGTAGAACAGCAGCGCCTTGGGGTCGGCTGCCCGCGCCCAGCGGAACGAGTCGGCGATGTAGCCGGGCCCGAGGTTCTGCGCCCAGAAGCCCTTGTAGTGCAGGGTCGACGGGGTGTCCCACGGGTCGCTGACGGCCTCGTTGACCACGTCCCACTGCCAGATCTTGCCCTTGTAGCGGTTGACGACCGTGGTGATGTGCTTGCGCAGCAGCTCGCGCAGCTCCTGCTTGCTGATGGAGCCGTCGGCGACGCCGCTCGTCAACCAGGCTGGCAGTTGGTTGTGCCAGACCAGCACGTGGCCGCGCACGCTCTGCCGGTTGCGCTTGGCGAACTCCACGAACTGGTCGGCCGCCGCCCAGTCGTAGGTGCCGCGGGTGGGCTCCAGGACCTCCCACTTCATCACGTTCTCGGCGGTGACCGAGGCGAACTCGGAGGAGGCCAGCGCGCGGTACTGCGGGTCGCCTGCGTCGTTGAGGGCATCCATGTTCACCGCGGTGCCGACGTGCAGGCCGTGGCGGAGACCGAGGGCGCCGAGGCTCTGCGCCGTCGGGTCGTACGGCCGACTCGCGGTGGCCGGCACGGTGTTCAACGCCGCGACGGTTGCGACGGCGACCACTCCGACGGTGGTCCACTGTCTCAGCTTCATGTGCCTTCCTTTCCAGACCCTTGATCGACAGATGTCGATCAAGAAGGTGTGGGTCCGGTATTGGCGGATGGGGGAGCGGGTTCGGGGTGTAGCGCTAGATGCGGGCCGGAGGGCCGATAGTTCCGGCCGGTGACCGGAAACCTGCTCGAAACGTTAAGGCCGTCTATGTCCGGGCGTCAACGCTGAAAACTTCCGGAAATTCGTCATATGACCTGCGGGGGCTCGCTCGACAGCACCGCGAAACTTTCGGAGGCCGGTGGCCTGCTGCTGACGCCGCGCTACCGGTCGGTCCGATCCGGTAGCGCACGTGGTCCAGCAGCGCACGCAGGCGTGCCGGCCTGATGGCCGGCGACGCCTGGCGTCGCTACGGAGCTGACCCGCGCAGTCAGCGCAGACCGGCGAAGAGGTCGTCCTCGGGCGTCGGGGCGCCCGTCCGGTCCCGGACCCGCAGGAACGTCTCCACGCCCATCAGCTCGGTGAACCGATCGCGGCCCAGCTGCAGGAAGAAGATGTTCTCGGTCTGACTGGCGTGGGCGGCCAGCGCGTCGAACTTCTGCCCGCCGTAGCTGTTCGTATCGACCCAGGTGGTGATCTCGTCGTCCGGCAGGCCGAGCTGCGGCATCGGCTCCGCCGCCTCGTCCGGCTCGGCCCAGTCGACGCCGAGCTCCCGCATGATCCGGCCGAACTGCTCGAACGCCGTACGCGGCACGGTGGTCCAGTAGACCTTCGCCGGGCTGTCGGTCAGCTCGACGGCGGCCATGGTGATCCGGTGGGCCTGGATGTGGTCCGGGTGGCCGTAGAAACCGTTCTCGTCGTACGTGACGATGACATCTGGCTGGTACTGCCGGATCAGCTCGGCGAGTCGGCCCGCCGCCTCCGCCACCGGCGTCGTCCAGAACGCGCCGGGCTGGTCGTTGGTCGGCCAGCCCATCATCCCCGAGTCGGCGTAACCGAGGGTCTCCAGGTGGCTGACCTTCAACACCGCGCAGCTGGCCTCCAGCTCGGCCCGACGCATCGCCACGACAGCGGCCGGATCGTGCTTCGGGTCGCCCGGCTTGACCCCGCCCGGGCCGTCGCCACACCGCCCGTCGGTGCAGGTCACGAGCACCGTCGTGATGCCCTCGTCGGCATAGCGGGCCAGCACGCCGCCGGTGCTCGTCGCCTCGTCGTCGGGGTGGGCGTGCACCGCCATCAGGGTCAGAGGTCGCTCAGCCATGTCATCACCCTACGGTCCTCCGCCGACGGTTCCGCCGAACCCTCTCGACCTCGCCCGGCAGCGTGACCGGCATCCTACCCAGCGCGACATCCGCGCAGCGGCCCTTGGGGCAAACCGCCGTCCGGTGCGGCGCAGGCTCCTAGATTCAACAGGACCAGCAGGTCGGAACGGGTCGGAACGGCGGGAAGAGGTCGATGGCGGTGGCCGGTGCGGGGTCGTTCACTGACGTGAGACAGATCGATGCCGGGGTCCTGAACGTGGGGTACGTGGACGCCGGGCCGCCCGACGGCCCCGCCGCGATCCTGCTGCACGGCTGGCCGTACGACATCCACAGTTTCGTCGACGTCGTACCGCTGCTCACGGCCGCCGGGTACCGGGTCGTCGTGCCGTACCTGCGGGGCTACGGCAGCACCCGGTTCCGCTCCGACGACACCGTGCGCAACGGCGAGCCGGGTGCCATGGGGCTCGACCTCATCGCACTCATGGACGCCCTGCACATCGACAGCGCGAAGCTGGCCGGGTTCGACTGGGGTGCGCGGACGGCCGACGTCGTGGCCGCGTTGTGGCCCGAGCGTTGCCAGGGGTTGGTCTCGGTGAGCGGCTACCTGATCGCCGGCCAGGAATCGGGCCGGGCGCCGTTGCCGCCGAAGGCGGAACTGGCGTGGTGGTACCAGTACTACTTCGCCACCGAGCGTGGCCGGGAAGGCTACGACAAGAACCGGCGTGACTTCAACAGGTTGATCTGGCACACCGCCTCACCACACTGGATGTTCGACGACGCGACGTTCGACCGGAGCGCCTCGGCGTTCGACAACCCCGACCACGTCGACATCGTGGTGCACAACTACCGGTGGCGGTTGGCCCTCGCCGACGGCGAGCCACAGTACGACGAGGTGGAGCAGCGCCTGGCCGCGCAACCGAAGATCACCGTACCCAGCATCTCCCTGGAGGGGGACGCCAACGGCGCGCCGCACGTGGAGCCCAGCGTCTACGCCAAGCAGTTCACCGGGCGCTACGAGCACCGGACCGTCGGCGGCGGTGTCGGGCACAACCTGCCGCAGGAGGCGCCGCAGGCGTTCGCGGACGCGGTGCTGGACGTCTGAGGGAACCCGTCAACCCCGTCGGCCCGGCCGCTGCGGTTCCGGACGTTCCACCCGGACGGGATCGCCGCGGACGAGGTCGTCGTGGATGCGCCAGCGGGCGGTGGTGACGGCACGTCGTGCCACCTCGTCGCCGTGCTCGATGCGTCGCCGCAGCAGGCTCAGGGCGATCCGCCGGTTGAGGCTGAACTGCCGCTCCTCGTCCACCACGACGACGATGCCCGAGGGGCGGTGCGTCGCCCGCACCGCCGTGCTGGCCTTGTTCCGGTGCTGACCGCCGGGTCCTCCGGTGCGGCAGGCGACGATGTCGACATCCGCCTCCGAGAACGTCGTCGGCACCGCGTCGAGGCGGGGCTGCTGGGCGGTGACGTACCAGTTCTTCCGACCGGTGGTCGTCCGGTAGGGGCTGGGGGCCTGCCAGCACAGCGTGCCGGTCCACGAGGCCGCGAACGCCTCCGCGTCGACACCGGAGATCTGGATGAGCACCGACCGGTGGGTGCCGGGCCGGTCGCCGGGCACCACCTCCACCCGCTCGATCGCCAGACCTCGACGGGTGCCCTCCGTGGTCAGACGCCGCAACAGCTGGGCGAGCGCCCAGGCGCACTCCCGTGGGCCACGGCCGGCGGACAGAAGCAGGAGCACGCTCACGACCGACCCCGCCCACCACGGTGGCCCCGCCGGTCGGTTCGGGTCGCGGGCCCGAGGTCGGCCGTCTTGTAGGTGACCAGCGGAATCGTGGTGACCACCGGCGTGGCCAGTCGGTGTTCGACGAGGTCGGCGACCACCTGCTCGATGCGCTTGTACGCCGTGGGCGCCTCCTCGAAGAGGAGTTGGCGGTCGCCACACACCACCAGCGAACCCACCGGAGTGCGGCGTAGCTCCTCGACCGTGTGCTTGGCACGGCCCCGCCGCAGCGCATCGGCGCGCGACATCTTGCGGCCCGCGCCATGCGCGACGGAGTGGTTGGCGTCCGGTCCGGCATGGGCGGCCACCAGGTAGGACGCCGTTCCCCGGGTGCCGGCGACGAGGACGTCGCGACCGTCACCCGGTGCCGCGCCCTTGCGATGCAGGTAGATCCCGTCGCGAATCTCGACCAGGTTGTGGCACTGGTCGACGATCGGCTCGGAGGGCACGGCCCCCAGCGCGTACGCGACCCGGGCGGCGAGGACCCTGCGGTTGAGCGAACCCCAGCGCACGGCGTCATCGTGCATCGCCAGGTAGGCGGCGGGATCGGGAGCGGCGCCGGCGCCATGGGTCTCGGTGTGGGTGCGCAGGATCCGCTCGCCCAGACCACGGGAACCGCTGTGCACGACGAGCACCAGGTCGCCGGCATCGAGCCCGAGACGACCCGCGTGAGCCGGTTCGAGGACGGTGCCGACCCGGGCCAGCTCCACGAAGTGGTTGCCTCGGCCGACCGTACCGAGACCGTCGAGGTGACCGGCCGGGACCTCGCCCTCGACGAGCGCCCAGGCCGGGGCGTCGGCGTCGAGCGTGCGATCGAGGTCGGGGAACCGTGCGGCCAGCCGCTCCGGCACGGGTCGCTTGAGCCTGATGGGGAACACGGCGATGCCGCAGCCGATGTCGGACCCCACCAGGAACGGGTACAGCACGGTCGACGCCATGGCCGCACCGATGGGAGCGCCCTTACCCGGGTGCAGGTCCGGCATCGCGGCGACGTGGACCATGCCGTCGAGGGCGGCCACCTGCTGGCACTGGGCGAGCGCTGCGGACTCGATCCAGCTCGCCGGTGAGGCGAACACCGTGACGGTGGCGGGCGCGGAGGAGGGCAGCGACTGACGTGGGAGGTGGTACTGGGTCAAGGGGTGCTCACTTCTGACTGAGTACGTGGGAACGGACGACGTCACGCCGGCCGGGAGGGATTCACCGGGGGCGGAGTGGAGAGGGGTCCGTCAGTACGTCATGGACGTCACTCTCGCGGGACGCGCCGCGTACGACAAACGATTTTCCCTCGCGTCGTACGCTGCCGCGATGAGCGCACCGCGTCGCGTCCTGATCTACGGGGTGTACGGCTCCGGCAAGTCCACCCTTGCCATGCGGATGGCCGAACACCTCGGGCTGCCCTGGTACCCGGTGGACGACCTGCTCTGGGAGCCGGGCTGGGTCGAGGTGCCCGTCGCGCGGCAACGCAGCCGGATCGAGGAGATCTGCCGGCGGGACCGCTGGATCGTCGACGGGGCGTACCACGGTTGGCGGGACGTACCGTTGGCTCGCGCGGACCTGGTCGTCGGCCTGGACTTCCCGCGGTGGTGTTCCTTCGGGCGGTTGCTGCGGCGCACCGTCCGCCGGGTGCTGACGGGCGAGGAGATCTGCAACGGCAACCGCGAGTCGTTGGCCAGCGTGCTGTCCCCGGACTCGATCCTGGTGTGGCACGTCACCGCGTTCGGCCGGGCGCGGCGGCGGATGCGCGCCTGGCGGTCCGACCCGTCCGCGCCGCCGGTGGTGTTGCTGCGTTCCCCGGCGGAGCTGGACGACTGGCTGGCCGGCCTGCCCGGCCGCTGACGAATCAAACCTTCTGGCCGCGCTCCGGCTCCGCCGTGGCTGGCCAGATCGCGCGTCCGTGGACGCAGGGCGAGGAAGGGCTGTTGCTGGTGGCCGGGAAACGGAAGCGGTCCAGTTCCTCGATGACGAACCCTGCGGACGTGATGGCGGCGACGGTGTCGCGGTTGGTGTGGCAGCCGGCGAACAGCTTCGGCCACAGTGTCGCGTCGACCAGTCGTTGGGCTCGGTGCAGTCCGCCGGGCTTCTCGGCGGCGACGTGCTCGAAGAACCGCAACTGGCCGCCCGGGCGCAGCACCCGGCCCACCTCGGCCAACGCGCTCGCCTGGTCCGGCACGGTGCACAGCACCAACGCGACCACGGCGGCGTCGAACTCGCCGTCCCCGGCGGGCAGCCGGTCGGCCAGACCGTCCACGACCGTGACCGGAACCGGTGCGGTCGGCGCGGCGCGTTCGGCGGCGGCCCGCAGACGCCGTTCCGGTTCGACCGCGACGACCTGGGTCACCCCCGGCGGGTAGTGGGAGAACATCCGCCCGTTGCCCGCACCGATCTCGATCACCCGGCCGGACAGGCCGGCGACCAGGTCCCGCCGGTAGGCCGCCGTGCCGGCCCGGTCCATGGCGACACTGAGCCGTTCGTAGACCCGGGCGAACACCGGGTGGGACACCTCGGTCATGGCTACCTCCAGGTCTCCGTCGAACTGTTCTCCGGCGATTGTCCTGCACCGGCGCACGGTTTCCGTCTTACTGGGTGACAGCACGACTCAATCCAGGGCAGAAAGGACGTGGTTCGACCATGAAGGTCGTCGTCATCGGGGGCAGCGGCCTCATCGGTTCCAAGCTCGTGGACAGCCTCGGCGCCCAGGGCCACGAGGTGGTGCCGGCATCACCGAAGACCGGTGTGAACACCCTGACCGGTGAGGGGGTGGCCGACGCGCTCACCGGGGCCGACGTCGTCGTCGACGTGTCGAACTCGCCGTCGTTCGAGGACACGGCCGTGCTGGAGTTCTTCGAGACGTCCACCCGGACGCTCCTCGCCGCCGCGTCCGACGCCGGGGTGGGCCACTACGTGGTGCTCTCCATCGTGGGTTGCGACCGGATCCCGGACAGCGGGTACATGCGGGCGAAGGTCAGCCAGGAGAAGCTCGTCGTCGCGTCCGGAACCCCGTACTCGATCGTGCACGCCACCCAGTTCTTCGAGTTCCTCCAGGGCATCATCGACGCCGGCACGGACGGCGACACCGTGCACCTCGCGCCGGTGCTCATCCAACCGATGGCCGCCGACGACGTCGCGGCCGCGGTGGCCGAGGTCGTGGTCGGCGCGCCGACGAACGCCGTGGTCGAGGTCGCAGGCCCGGAGCAGTTCCGTCTCGACGAGCTGGGCCGAGACCTCCTCGCCGCCCAGCAGGACCCTCGATCGGTGGTGACCGACCCGGACGCCCGGTACTTCGGCGCGAAGCTGGGCGAACGTTCCCTCGTCCCCGCCGACGGCGCCCGCCTCGCCGGTACGCGCCTCGACGACTGGCGTACCCGGGCGGCCGGCCGCCGGTGACGTTACGTCGGCGTGACGGGCCGGTCGACCCGTCCACCGAGGCGCCGCACCAACTCCCGGGCCGCCTCGGTGAACGGCTCGTCGGACTCGCCCGGCAGGTGCCCGCGGATGGGTGGGGGAACGCTGTCGCTGGGCGGCGTCACCACGTCTCCGGGATCTCGGTATCGGCGATCGACCCGGGCGGCCGGGCCGGCGACGTCGTCCGGCACCGGTGGCCGGTGTGCGGAGAAGATCCAACCGCCGATGGGGTCGGTGTCGGTCCACAGGTTCACCCACCGCCAACCGACCCGGTGGCCGATCTCGTGTAGCGCCACGTCGTCGACGTACGCGGGGAAGAGCCGCGCGTAGAGGCGGCGCAGCGGCGACCCGTGGGTGAGGAGGGCGACCCGGTCGCCGACGTGTGGTGGCAACTGGAGCACCGTCGCGGCGAGCAGGACCGAACCGTGGCTGTGCCCGGTGAGTAGCACCGCGTCGCCGCGCTCGACGAGATACGTGATGCGACGGGCCAACTCCGGCACGGCTCGTTCGGAGTAGCAGGGCGGTGCGAACGGGTGGGCGGCCCGGGGCCAGAAGGTGCCGAGGTCCCAGAGGACGCCGATGTGCCGGCGGAACGGGGCGGTCCGGTAGGCGAAGATCCCCCCGATGATCAGGCCGAGGATGACCGCCGCGATCACCCAGCTCCCGAACGCGATGCCGAAGGTGATCACGTCCGCCGGTAGCCCGAGGTTCCGTTCGAGGACGTCACTGGGGAACTGCCCCAGCAGGCCGACGGTGGTGGTGGCCGTGGTGAGTCCGGCGAGGCACCCGTAGAGCACGGCCAGCGGCACCAGCTCCTCGGTGAAGCGGGCCCGGGCTATCGCGTCTCGGACCTGCCGCAGTCGCGTTCCGGCCTCGGCCGGGGCCTCCGGAAAGTCGCGTGCCACGATCACCGCCGCGGCGCGACGCCGACTGCGACGCGTGAGCAGGATGACGAGGCCGGCGACGACCAGCGTGGCCAGCAGCGCACGGAGGAAGCCGTAGATCACCCAGGTGTACGCCCGGGGCGGGCCGTTGGCGATGCCCTCCCCGGTCGGCACGTCGCGGTCGAGGAAGTCCGCCACCCGGTAGACCAACTCGGCTGAGTACGCCACGGCCACACTGATCCCGGTGGCCGCAACCACGAGGGCACCCAGCCCGAACAGCGGGGTGCCACCGCGCACCCGGTGGCAGAGCAGCACCACGCCCAGTGCGAGCAACAACGCCGTCTGTACGCCGAACAGGCCGGCCAGAGTCGTCTCGTAGCCGGGAAGCCCGTGCCCCCCGTGCCACCGTCGCGGCCCGGTCAGCAGGTGAGCCACGACGGCGATGGTCACGACGATGGCAACGGTCCGGAGCGTACGGGTGACCCGGTCGAGTCGCCGGTCGTCGGCGGCCCGGTCGATCAGCGGCGGCGTGCACAGCAGGCCCGCACAGACAGCGAGGATCACTCCGGTCGCCACCGTCAGCGTGGTCGTGATCGCGGTGGCACCGCTCGCGGACCGGGCCAGCAGCAGGGTGAGGTCCAGCGTCGCGAACGCGGCAGCGACGTGGATGGCGCGCAACCGGCCCACCAGCGGCTCGGCGTCCCACTGACCGACCGTGCCGAGGCGTGACCCGCCGATTCCCTGAGGGGGTGCGCGAAACGCCTCGAAGGTCCGCCCCGGGCGGTTGCTGATCCGCCAGATCAGGCCGATCGCGGCGACCGGTACCAACGCGAGCAACGCCAGTTGCGCCCCGACCGGCCGTCCTCCCAGCCACGACAACCAGCTGCGCCCCGCGAGGCAGCGCGTCGAGGGCAGGCACTTCCAGCCGACCAGATCCAGGGCGACGCCGGCGACGGCGAGCACGTACAGCACGGTGAGGGTCAGCGCCAGCAGCCGGCACAGGGACTTGACCAACGCCTCGGACCCTGGGCTCGCCGGGCGCATCCAGGTCGCCACGTTGACCAGCATGAACGGCAGCAGGAAAACCACGGCAAGGGTACGGGCGACGGTCCCGGAGGGTAGATCCCCCCAGCGGTACGCCTCCAACGTCACCCCGGGGGTGGCGGTGCCGTCCGAGTAGCGGGGTCGCGGTCGGTAGAAGCCACCGCTCTGGTCACCCGCCACCTGCGCTGTCTGCTGCAGGCCCAGCACCTGTGCGGCGCTCGCGCCGGAGACTCCGTGCACCCGCAGCTCCACGACGTCGCGGGGATTGTCCGGCCCGCTCAACCGTGCTGATCCATGCGACGTCCCCTCGGAGGCGCTCGGCCGCCCCTTGTCAGGCGACCCAACCGGGGCGAGTCCCGCTGTCAGGTGCCGGTGCCGCCGTCCCGATGACGGCGGACCGGTCTACCCGATCCGGACGGACTCAACCGCAGTGGGCGAAGAGGAGTCACCGCTCAGGCATCCCGACCGGTCGCCGCCGGTTCGCCTCCGTCGGTCTGGGCCGCCCTCGCCACCTCGGTGCGGTAGGCACGCGGCGACAGGCCGGTGGCGCGCTTGAATGCCACGCTGAGCGCGCTCTCGGAGCCGTAGCCGACGACCTGGGCGATGCGGGCGACAGTGTCGGAACTGTGCCGGATGCGGTCCGCCGCCAGTTCGATCCGCCAGCCGGTCAGATATTCCAGCGGTCCCACGCCGACGACCCTCTTGAAGCGGGCGGCCAGCGTCGACCGGGAGACGGCGGCGGCCCGGGCGATGGCGTCCACCGTCCACGCCTGCGCGGGCCGCGCGTGTATCGCCCGCAGCGCGGGGGCGATCACCGGGTCGGCGAGGCCGGCCAGCCAGCCGGAGGTGAGCTGAGGGTCGCGGGCCAGGTGCAACCGCAGGACCCGGATCAGCAGGACGAGCGCCAGGTGCTCGGCGACGAGCGTGGACCCGAGTCGCGTCTGCCGTAGTTCGGCGTCGATCTCGCTGAGCGCCCACTGGACGGTGCTGGCCTCCGGGGTGTCGGCGGGCACGTGGATGACCGGCGGGAGGCTGTCCAGCAGGAGGCTGCGCGCCCGTTCACCCAGTGAGAACGCGCCGCCGATGAGGAAGACGTCGTCGCCGTCACCGACGTGCGCCACGCCGCCGTCGGCGGCGGCGAAGAGCGGGTACGCAGGTTCGACGGGCACGTCGGGATCGCTGAAGAGGGTGTAGGCCACCGGTCGGGTCAGCAGGAAGCAGTCCCCCTCGCCAAGGCTGATCGACTCGACGGCACCCTCGACCTGAAGCGAGCACCGGCCACGCCGGACGGCGTTGAACTTGGCCCCGGCCGGTGCGTCGAAGGCGACGGCCCAGCGGCCGCCCGCGGTCAGGCCGGCGGAGATGTGACTCGTCGCGCCCAGTAACGCCAGGACCTCTTCGAGGGGATCCATCCCTGCCTCCTGGACGTTCACTAAAGTATGAAGGACTCTAGGCTATAGGCAGTCCGGGTCGGATGTTCCTAGCCTGGATTCCATGACAGCGAACCCACGCCTCACCACCCCGTTCACCGCCCGCAGCACCGCCGCCGAGATCCTCGACGGTGTCGACCTGACCGGGCGCCGGATGATCGTCACCGGGGGTGCCTCCGGCATCGGCGTGGAGACGGTGCGCGCGCTGGCCAGGGCCGGGGCCGAGGTCACCATCGCGACCCGCGATCCCCGACGTGCCGACGCGCTCGTCGAGGCGTTCGCCACAGCTGCCACCCGGGGCGTGGTCAGCGCGTCCGCGCTCGACCTCGCCGACCTGGCATCGGTCGACGCCTTCGTCGGGGCCTGGCAGGGCCCGCTCGACGTGCTGGTCGCCAACGCGGGAATCATGGCGATCCCCACCCGTGAGCTCACCGCCCAGGGCTGGGAGCTTCAGCTCGCGACCAACTACCTCGGTCACTTCGCGCTCGCCCGGGGGCTGCACGACAACCTGCGGGCCGCCGAGGCGGCCCGGGTCGTCGTGGTCAGCTCCGGCGCACACCTGGCCGCGCCGTTCGACTTCGACGACCCGCAGTTCGAGCGGCGTCCGTACGACCCGTGGTCGGCGTACGGCCAGTCGAAGACCGCCGAGGTCCTGCTTGCGGTCGGCATCAGCCGGCAGTGGGCGAAGGACGGGATCACCGCGAACGCCCTCAACCCCGGGTACATCTTCACCAACCTCCAGCGCCACATCGACGACGACACGATGCGCGCGATGGGTGCCATGGACGAGGCGGGAAACCTCATCGAGGCGGACTACTACAAGAAGCCCGACCAGGGCGCGTCGACCACCGTGCTGCTCGCCGGCTCGCCCCTGCTCGACGGCGTCGGTGGCCGGTACTTCGACGACAACCAGGAGGCGGAGGTCATCGCCGGGGGCCCCGACGCCACCGGTGGGGTAGCTGCCCACGCGTTGGACCCGGCCGCCGCCGACCGGCTCTGGGCGTACGCCGAGAAGACGCTCGCCTCGCGCTGAGCGCGGCCGGCGGGAAAGCGTCCTCGTCGATCAGTCGAGCGAACGTCAGGGCGGCCGTCGGTCCCCGTCCGGCGGGCGCGCGTTCGCGCGATGTGCCGGCTCCATCGCGGGTGGGAGGATTGATCCGACCAGGGCGGGGTAGGTGCCGCCATGGTCGCTGCCGGTCGGCGCGGGGCGGGCGAGGGCGCTCCGGCCCGTGGCGGCGACGCCCGTGGGGGTGGTCTGGCGGGCAGGATGGCCCCGCTGCGCGACCGTACGGTGGCCGCGGTGCGGGACCGTTCCCGTCGGGTACGGGCCATCGGCGGCCTCGCCGTGCAGGCCGGGCTGGCGGCGGCGCTGTCCTGGTTCGTGGCGCACGAGCTGCTGCACATCTCGCAGCCGGTGTTCGCGCCGATCTCCGCCGTCTCGACCCTCGCCGCGTCCGTCGGTCAACGGCTACGTCGGACCGTCGAGCTGATCCTCGGTGTCACCGTCGGGGTGCTGATCGGCGATCTGCTGCTCGTGGTGATCGGCACCGGGTGGTGGCAACTCTCCCTGATCGTCGTGCTGGCGATCGTGGTCGCGCTGTTCCTCGCCGGCAGTGCCGCGGTGGTGATCCAGGCCGGGGCGACTGCCGTGCTCATCGCCACCCTCAGTCCGTCGATCCGTGACCTGGAGATTCCCCGGTTCGTGGATGCGCTCGTCGGGGGAGGGGTGGCGCTGCTGGTCACCGCCGTCCTCCTGCCGTTGAACCCGCTACGGGTGCTCAACCGCGCCGCGCGGCCGGCGTTGGATCTGCTCGCCACCCAGCTCGACGCCACCGCAGGCGCGTTGGCCGAGCGCGATGCCACTCGTGCCCGTGCCGCCCGGGATGAGCTGCGGCAGAACAAGGACCCGTTGAAGGCGTTCGTGGAGGCGACCCAGGGCGCCCGGGAGGCCAGCACCCTGTCGCCGGTGCACTGGCACCAGCGGCGGGGGCCGGTGGGTCGCTACGCGCAGGCGGCGGAGCCGATCGACCGGGCGATGCGCAACAGCGGAACGCTGATCCGTCGAGCGGTGACGTTGATCGAGGACGGCGAACCGGTTCCGGAGCCGCTGCCGAGGGCGGTGGCCGATCTCGCCGAGGCCGTCCGCGTGCTGAGGCGGCAGTTCGCTGCCGGTGCTGAGCCGGAACGGGCGCGGGATCAGTCGCTGCGGGCGGTGCAGATGGCCGGTCGGGCCTACCGGGAGGGCGTCGGCTTCTCCGGTGCGGTCGTGGTGGCGCAGATCCGGACCACGGTCAGCGACCTCCTGGTGGCCACCGGGCTGACCCAGGAGGAGGCGAATCGCCTGGTCAGGCGCACTTTCGGTGATCTGTGACGGTCGGCGAAGACCCCCGCGCCGAACGCCGTGGCACTCCGTTGAGCCATCGGGGTTGCATGCTGAGCCAAAGTGGTGCCATGATGGTGCCATGGAGCTGAGGTCATACGTCGAGAACCTGCGTAACGAGTTCGCCGTGGCCGCGGAGGGCGTCGACGCGGACGGCCGCGCTCTGGCCGAGCGGCTCTTCGCCCAACTGGAGGCGGCTACCCGTCTCACCCTGCTGGAGGCGCTGTCCGACGCGGCCGACGAGATCACCCGTGACCTCGCGCCGGGCTCGGTGCACGTCCGACTGCGCGGGCGCGAGCCCGACTTCGTGGTGACACCGGCCAGCCCGTCGGTCGACGAGGTGCACGAGGTCAGCGCTCCGCCGACGCTCTCGGCGCCGCCGCCCGCGCCGGACGGTGAGGACGGTGGCACCTCGCGGATCAACCTCCGGCTTCCCGACCACCTGAAGGCCAGCGTCGAGGAGGCCGCCGGGCGCGCCGGGCTTTCGGTCAACGCCTGGCTGGTGCGCGCCGTCGCCGGTGCCGTCGGCGCGGGCGACACCGAACGTCGTCCACCCCGCCGGGTGGAGCCGCGCTCCGGCCAGCACTTCACCGGCTGGGCGCGCTAACTCCCCGTACCCCTTCTTCCTCCGCGCCGCCGACCAGCGGCGACATTCACCGACCACCTTTCGGGAGACCACCATGCCTATTTTCGAGACGCCAGAACCCATCTCCGCCCAGATCGAGCTGCCCGTCGGTGACGTCTGGATCAGCGCGACCGACCGCACCGACACGGTGGTGACGATCCGGCCCCGGGACCCGTCGAGCAAGACCGACGTGAGCACCGCCGAACAGACCACCGTCCAGTACGCCGCTGGAAAGCTGCTGATCCGGGTGCCGAAGACGTGGCGGCGCTACGGCTTCGGGCCGGGGCCGTCGGTCGACGTCCTGATCGAGCTACCGACCGGGTCGCGGGTGCATGCCGAGTCGTCGTGGGCGGCGTTCCGCTGCGAGGGCCAACTGGGCGAGTGCCGGATCAAGACCGGAAGCGGGATCCGGCTCGACGAGACCGGTCCGCTGGACATCGACAGCAGCCACGGCGAGGTCGCCGTGGAGCGGGTCGCCGGCTCCGCGCGGGTGAAGGTGTCGTCCGGCAAGGTGCGCATCGGCGCGGTCGACGGACCCGTCGAGATCAAGAACTCCTCCGGCGACTGCTGGATCGGCCGAAGCGGCGGGGACGTACGGGTCAACACCGCGTACGGCGACATCACCCTCGACACGACGACGGCCTCGGTGACGGCACGCACCGCCTACGGCAACCTCCGGTTGGGCGAGGTCGTCCGGGGGGCGATCGACCTGAACACCTCGTACGGGGCCATCGAGGTCGGCATCCGTCGCGGGACCGCTGCCTGGCTCGACGTCAGTTCCAAGCACGGCCGGGTGCACAACGCCCTGGAGAGCACCGACAGCCCGGCGCAGACCGACGAGACGGTCGAGGTCCGGGCGAACACCGCCTACGGCGACATCATGATCCGCCGCGCCTGACCCGCCACCACACCGACCGCAAAGAGGAGACCATGACCAGCTCCACGAAGCCCGCGATCGTCGCGACCGACCTGCGCAAGTCCTACGGTGACAAGGTCGTGCTGGACGGCATCGACCTGATGATCACCGAGGGCACCATCTTCGCGTTGCTCGGCCCCAACGGCGCCGGCAAGACCACCACCGTGCAGATCCTCTCCACCCTGGTCAACGCCGACGGTGGGCAGGCCCGTGTCTTCGGCCACGACCTGAACCGAGAGCCCGACGCGGTACGCGAACTGATCGGTGTCACCGGCCAGTTCTCCGCCGTCGACAACCTGCTCACCGGCCGGGAGAACCTGAACCTGATGGCCGACCTGTGCCACCTGGACAAGGCGTCCGGCCGACGTCGGTCCGACGAGCTGCTCGACCAGTTCGACCTCGCCGACGCGGCGGGCAAGCCGGTGTCCACGTACTCCGGCGGCATGCGCCGACGGTTGGACCTCGCCATGACCCTGGTCGGTGCGCCCCGTGTCATCTTCCTCGACGAGCCGACCACAGGCCTCGACCCGCGCAGCCGCCGGGCCATGTGGGAGATCATCCGCAACCTCGTCGCCGAGGGCGTCACCATCCTGCTCACCACCCAGTACCTGGAGGAGGCCGACCAGCTCGCCGACCGCGTCGCCTTCCTCGACCATGGCCGGCTGATCGCCGAGGGCACGCCGCGCGAGCTCAAGCGGCTCATCCCGGGAGGCCACGTCCTGCTTCAGTTCGCCGACCAGGAGGGCCTCGACTCGGCCGCCCGTGCGCTGCCGGTCGCCAACCGGGACGACGCCGCGCTCACCCTCCAGGTGCCGAGCGACGGCGGAGTCGGGGCGCTGCGCTCCCTGCTCGACCAGCTCGACCGCGCCTCGATCACGGTGGCCGGGCTCTCCGTGCACACCCCCGACCTCGACGACGTCTTCCTCACCCTCACCGGTCAGCCCGACACCCGTGCCGGCCGACCCGACCACGAAAGGGCCTCCGCGCGATGAGCACCCTCTCCCTCGCCGTCCGTGACTCGAGCACCATGCTGCGGCGCAACCTCCTGCACATGCGGCGTTACCCGTCGATGACCTTCCTGCTCATGGGCATCCCGGTCATCATCCTGCTGCTCTTCGTCTACGTCTTCGGCGGCACGCTCGGCGCCGGACTCGGGCCGTCCGGCGGCCGGTCCGAGTACGCCAACTACGTCACCCCGGGCATCCTGCTCATCACCGTGGTCAGCGCGGCGCAGGGCACCGCCATCTCGGTCGCGATGGACATGACCGAGGGCATCATCGCCCGCTTCCGAACGATGGCGATCTTCCGGCCGTCGGTCCTCACCGGACACGTCCTGGGCAGCCTCGTCCAGACCCTGCTCAGCCTCGCGGCCGTCATCGGCGTGGCGCTGCTCGTCGGGTTCCGACCCACCGCCAACCCGGTCGAGTGGCTGGCCGCCGTCGGTGTCCTCGCCATGGTCACCTTTGCGCTGACCTGGCTGTCGGTCGCCCTCGGCCTGGTCAGCGACAGCGTCGAGACGGCCAGCAACCTGCCCATGCCGCTGATCCTCCTGCCCTTCCTCGGCAGCGGGTTCGTCCCGACCGACTCCATGCCCACCGTGGTCCGATGGTTCGCCGACTACCAGCCCTTCACCCCCGTCATGGAGACCCTTCGCGGTCTGCTCCTCGGCACCGGGATCGGCGCCAACGGAATCATCTCGGTCGTCTGGTGCGCCGTCATCACCGTCGTGTGCTTCCTCTGGGCCAAGACCCTCTACAACCGCAACCGGGCCGCCTGATCCGACCGGCGCTCGACATTCCGCCAGCTGCCGGCGGTTCGGCCCACCCGGGCCGGGCCGCCGGTTCTGCGTGTTCGAGCGATGCCCGCCGGTCGGCGGGTGCGAGCGCGTGATCGATTCGGTTGCCGGAGGTCGGCCTGTCCAGGTGCCTCGGACCCGGCGACGTCACGGGGACAGGAGTGGATCGACCAGACGTCGGGCCGCACGAGCGAGCGGCGGGCCGGCAGCTTCGAAACGTCGAATGTTATCGATAACACGGCTGCTGTGCCCAGTCGCGAGATCCGCCGGAATGGTCAGTTATGAGCCGTCGCGGTCGGCTGCGGCCGTTTCGCGGATCTGACCGTCGAAGCGAGGTGCCTCGATGATGTTATCGCTGACATCGTGATCGAACGCGACACGGTCGCGGTCGGGTGATCGTCTCGCGGCGTCCGATGCGTTGTGCCTGTCGCCCGGCCTGCCGAGGTTCCTCTGTGCGACGCCGGATCCGTGCGGCACTCCGTCCGGGGCCTGCGTGCCTGGTCGACACCGCATTTGCGCGTTTTACCCCGGTCCGTTATCGACGCGCCCGAGTCGGCCCGCCTTCGCTGTTCCGTTACGGAGCTGTTGCGGGGGGATGTCTTGACGAAGGTGGATGTGAGCGTTAACACTATCCCCGTTAACGGTGGAGGTGAACATGAACCGTGTGGACGGAGCAGGCGACCGCTATGTCGTCGGTGTCGACTATGGCACCCTGTCCGGGCGAGCTCTGGTGGTCCGTGTCGGTGATGGTGCCGAGTTGGGGACCGCGGTGCACGAGTACGGCGACGGAGTTATCAGCACGGCGCTTCCGGGAGGTCGACAGCTACCTCCCGACTGGGCCCTGCAGAACCCGGAGGACTACCGCGACGTGCTGCGGTACGCCGTCCCGGCGGCGTTGTCCGCTGCCGGGGTGGATCCTGCCGCGGTCGTCGGCATCGGCATCGACTTCACCGCCTGCACGGTGCTGCCGACCAGCGCCGACGGCACCCCGCTCTGCGAGGACCCCGAGCTGCGCGATCGACCGCACGCCTGGGTGAAGCTGTGGAAGCACCACGCCGCGCAGCCGCACGCCGACCGGATCAACGCGTTGGCACACGAGCGGGCAGAGCCGTGGATCGGCCGGTACGGCGGCAAGATCTCCGCCGAGTGGCAGTTCGCCAAGGGACTCCAGATCCTGGAGGAGGACCCCGAGGTCTACCACCGTGCCGAGCGCTTCATCGAGGCAGCCGACTGGATCGTCTGGCAGCTCTGCGGCACCGAGACCCGCAACGTCTGCACGGCCGGTTACAAGGGCATCCTGCAGGACGGTCAGTACCCTTCCGAGGGCTTCCTGACCGCGCTCAACCCCGAGTTCGGCGACTTCGTGGCCAAGCTGGACGGCCCACTGCTGCCACTGGGCGCACGGGCCGGCTCGCTCACCGCCCGCGCCGCCGCCTGGACCGGCCTGCCGGAGGGGATCGCGGTGGCCGTCGGCAACGTCGACGCGCACGTCACCGCGGCGTCGGCGCAGGCCGTGGAGCCCGGCCGTCTCGTCGCCATCATGGGCACCTCGACCTGCCACGTGGTCAACGGCGCGGAGGTCGCCGAGGTGGCCGGGATGTGCGGTGTCGTGGACGGGGGCATCAGCCCCGGCGCATGGGGGTACGAGGCCGGGCAGAGCGGTGTCGGCGACATCTTCGGCTGGTTCGTCGAGCACGGCGTCCCGGCCGGCCTCGCCTCGCACGAAACCCTCACCGAGCTGGCCGCGAGCCAGCCCGTCGGCGCGCACGGCCTGATCGCGCTCGACTGGTGGAACGGCAACCGGTCCCTGCTGGTCAACCACGACCTGAGCGGAATGATCGTCGGGATGACCCTGGCCACCCGGCCCCAGGACATCTACCGGGCGCTGCTGGAGTCCACCGCGTACGGCACTCGCATGATCATCGAGGCGTTCGTCGAGGCCGGAGTTCCGGTGAACGACCTGGTGATCGCCGGTGGTCTCACCAACAACGCGCTGCTGATGCAGATCTACGCCGACGTGACCAGGCGACCGCTGAACATCATCGCCTCGGCGCAGGGTCCGGCACTGGGATCGGCGATCCACGCCGCCGTCGCCGCCGGCGAGTTCCCCTCGGTCCACGAGGCGTCGCAGGCGATGGGGCGGGTGCACGAGGCCGTCTACCGCCCCGACCCCGAGCGGGCCCGTGCGTACGACGCCCTCTATGCCGAGTACCGGGCGCTGCACGACCACTTCGGTCGCGGGGGCAACGACGTCATGCTCCGCCTGCGGGCGATCCGCAACGCGGCGGTCGACAGCGCCGTGACCACACCCGAGACCGCGTTGGAGGTGGTCGCGTGAACGCCGACGTGACCCGACAGATCCGTGAGCTGCGCGAGACCGTCGCCCGCCTGCACGCCGAGCTGACCCGCTACAACCTGGTCGCCTGGACGTCCGGCAACGTCTCCGCGCGGGTTCCCGGCCAGGACCTGCTGGTGATCAAGCCGAGTGGGGTGAGCTACGACGACCTCACCGCGGACACGATGGTGGTGTGCGACCTCGACGGTGTTCTCGTCGAGGGTGACTTCGCCCCGTCCAGCGACACCGCCGCCCACGCCTACGTCTACCGGGCCATGCCCGAGGTCGGCGGTGTGGTGCACACGCACAGCTCGTACGCCACGGCCTGGGCCGCGTGCGGGGAGTCCATCCCCTGCCACCTCACCGCGCAGGCGGACGAGTTCGGCGGGGAGATCCCGATCGGTCCGTTCGCGTTGATCGGCGGCGACGACATCGGCAAGGGCATCGTCGCGACGCTCTCCGGGCACCGCTCGCCCGCGGTGCTGATGCGTAACCACGGCGTGTTCACCATCGGCCGGGACGCCCGCGCGGCGGTCAAGGCAGCGGTCATGTGCGAGGACGTGGCCCGTACCGCGCACCTGGCCCACACCCTCGGTCAGCCGGTTCCGATGGCGCAGGCGGACATCGACGCCCTCTACGACCGCTACCAGAACGTCTACGGTCAACAACCAGTCGCACCGGCGGGTTCCTGACTCTTCCCCGATCATCGGGACCCGCCGGTCTGCACCACCACGCACCAGCACGCACCACCCGCGTACGCCGCTCTTCGGGTTCCTCGGCGGCCGGCGCGGTTACCCACCACATCCAGCCAAGGAGATTCGATGGGAAAGATGCGAACGCAGTCCGTTCGGTGGCGCGCTGTCGCGGTCCTCGCCAGCGCGTTGCTGGTCGGCGGCGTGGCGGCCTGCGGCAACAGCGACACCGGCGGCGGCGGGTCCACGGACGACGGCAAGATCACGATGGGCTTCTCCCAGGTCGGTGCGGAGAGCGGGTGGCGTACCGCGAACACCACCTCGATCAAGGAATCCGCCGCCGCTGCGGGCATCGAGCTGAAGTTCGACGACGCGCAGCAGAAGCAGGAAAACCAGATCAAGGCGATCCGCAACTACATCCAGCAGAAGGTCGACGTGATCGCCTTCTCGCCGGTGGTGGAGTCCGGCTGGGACACCGTGCTCAAGGAGGCCAAGGACGCCGGCATCCCGGTCATCCTGACCGACCGCTCCGTCGACTCGGCCGACAAGTCGCTGTACAAGACGTTCCTCGGCTCGGACTTCGTCAAGGAGGGCCGACTCGCCGGTGAGTGGCTGGTCGAGCAGAAGAAGACCGCCTCGGGCCCGGTGAACATCGTGGAGCTGCAGGGCAACACGGGTGCGGCGCCGGCGAACGACCGGAAGAAGGGCTTCGGTGAGGCGATCGCCGCCAACCCGAACCTGAAGATCATCGCCTCCCAGCCGGGTGACTTCACCCGGGCCGGTGGCAAGCAGGTCATGGAGCAGTTCCTCAAGGCCAACCCGAAGATCGACGTGCTGTTCGCGCACAACGACGACATGGGTCTGGGCGCGCTGGAGGCGATCACCGCCGCCGGCAAGGTGCCGGGCAAGGACATCACCATCATCACGGTCGACGCCGTCAAGGACGGCATGCAGGCTCTCGCCGACGGGAAGTTCAACTTCATCGCGGAGTGCAGCCCGCTGCTCGGCCCACAGCTGATGGACCTCGCCAAGAAGGTGCACGCCGGCGAGACGGTCCCGGCTCGGATCGAGACCGAGGAGACCACCTTCACCCAGGAGCAGGCCAAGGAAGCGCTGCCCAACCGTAAGTACTGATCGACGCCGGGGTCGCCGCGCTCGCGTGGCGGCCCCGCCGCGTCGTCCCCCTACCCCCAACGGACCGGGCATGGCCCGCGACCACCCCGTGCCACGCCCGCCCGGACGACCGGGCGGGCGCATGGGAGCGCAGCGGCCCTTCCGTGTCGACAACCCAGAAGAGGTCTGATGGGATGACGGATAGCCGTCCGGTCCTGACGATGACCGGGATCAGCAAGTCCTTCCCCGGGGTGCGCGCACTCCACGACGTCAACTTCCGGCTCTTTCCCGGCGAGGTGCACGCCCTGATGGGCGAGAACGGCGCCGGCAAGTCGACCCTCATCAAGGTGCTGACCGGCGTCTACGACACCGACGACGGCACGATCACCCTCGACGGCGAACCGGTGTCCTTCAGCGGGCCGATGCAGGCGACCGCCGCCGGGGTGAGCACGGTCTTCCAGGAGGTCAACCTCTGCACCAACCTGTCGGTGGCGGAGAACATCTTCATCGGCCGTGAGCCGCGGCTCCTCGGCGCGGTCCGCTGGGGTGAGGTTCGCCGCCGCGCCAGGGACCTGCTGACCCGCCTCGACCTCGACCTCGACGTCAGCGCGCCGCTGGGCTCCTACTCCCTGGCGATCCAGCAGATGGTCGCCATCGCCCGCGCGATCGACATCAAGGCGCGGGTGCTGATCCTGGACGAGCCGACGTCCAGCCTCGACGCCGGTGAGGTGGCACAGCTGTTCCGCATCATGCGGCAACTGCGCGACGAGGGCATCGCGATCCTGTTCGTGACCCACTTCCTCGACCAGGTCTACGAGATCGCCGACCGGATCACGGTGTTGCGCAACGGTGGGCTCGTCGGTGAGTACCTGACCACCGAGCTGCCCCAGCTCTCCCTGGTCGAGAAGATGATCGGCAAGGAACTCGACGTCCTGGAGGGCATCGAGGAGCACTCCCGGCGGGACCTGGCCGCGCTGGAGGAGGGCACCCCCCTGGTGGCGGTGTCAGACTTCGGCCGTGCGGGCGCGGTGGAGCCGTTCAGCCTCACCATCCACGCCGGCGAGGTGGTGGGCCTGGCCGGTCTGCTCGGCTCCGGGCGTACCGAGGTGGCCAGGTTGTTGTTCGGCGCCGACCGGACCGACGGCGGTCAGGTCGCGGTGGACGGTACGGCGAGCAGTCTGCGCACCCCCGCCCAGGCCATCGACCACGGCGTCGGCTTCTGTTCGGAGAACCGCCGCGCCGAGGGCATCGTCGCCGACCTGTCGGTCCGCGAGAACATGATTCTCGCCATGCAGGCCGCCCGTGGCTGGCTGCGACCGATTCCGCGTCGTCGCCAGGACGAGCTGGTCGACAAGTACATCAAGGCACTCAGCATCAGGCCCGCCGACCCGGAGGTGCCGGTACGCAACCTCTCCGGCGGCAACCAGCAGAAGGTGCTGCTGGCCCGGTGGCTGATCACCGAGCCACGACTGCTGATCCTCGACGAACCGACGCGGGGCATCGACATCGGCGCGAAGACCGAGATCCAGAAGCTGGTGACCCAGTTGTCCGACGGCGGCATGGCGGTGCTGTTCATCTCCGCCGAGCTGGAGGAGGTGCTGCGCCTCAGCCACAAGGTGGCCGTCATGCGGGATCGGCAGATGGTCGCGCAGTTCGCCAACGACGACAGCCTGGACGCCGACCGCATCATGCAGACCATCGCCAGTGGGTCCCACCGGGAGGAGGCAGACCGATGAACGCGACCATGGGCCGCTACCGGGCGGTGACCGGTCACCGGCTGTTCTGGCCCGCCGCCGTGCTGTTCGTCATGCTCGCCGCGAACACGATCTACCGGCCCGGGTTCCTGTCCATCGAGCTCAAGGACGGGCACCTGTACGGCACCCCGATCGACATCCTGCGGCTGAGCGCACCGTTGATCCTCGTCGCGCTGGGCATGACGCTTGTCATCTCGACCGGGGGCATCGACCTGTCGGTCGGCTCGCTCTGCGCGATCAGCGGCGCGATCGCCTGCATGTACATCAGCAAGCAGCCCGACCAGAACAGCCTCGGCGTGGTGCTGACCGCTCTCGCGTTGGCGTTGGCGATCTCGCTCGTCCTCGGTGCCTGGAACGGGGTGCTGGTGGCCGTGATCGGGATCCAACCGATCATCGCCACGCTGATCCTGATGGTGGCGGGCCGCGGCCTCGCCCAGCTGATCACCCAGGGTCAGATCATCACCATCAACTCCGGGCCGTTCCGGGCGATCGGGCTGGGCCACCTGTTGACCCTGCCGCTGGCCATCTTCATCGCCCTCGCTGCGGCCCTCGTCGTCGCCGCGTTCACCCGCCGCACCGCGCTCGGCATGATCGTCGAATCGGTGGGCGGCAACGCGGAGGCGAGTCGACTCGCCGGCATCCGCTCCGGCCGGGTCATCTTCCTCGCGTACGTGATCAGCGCCGCCTGCGCGGCGGTCGCCGGTTTCATGATGACGGCCAACGTCTCGAGTGCCGACGGCAACGCGGTCGGCCTCTGGGTGGAACTGGACGCCATCCTCGCGGTCGTCATCGGCGGCACGTCCCTCGCGGGAGGCCGGTTCTTCCTCAGCGGCACGATCCTCGGCGCGCTGATCATCCAGACCCTGACCACCACGGTGTACGCCATGGACATCTCGCCGCAGACCTCGCTGCTGTTCAAGGCGGTCGTCGTCATCGCCGTCTGCCTCATCCAGGCGCCGGCCTTCCGGGCCCGGTTCGCCCGCCGTCGGCGTAACGTCCCGCCGCCCACCACCATCGCCGACAAGCCGAAGGAGCAGGTGCCGGCATGACCACTGGATCGCTCACCGCTGGGCGTACCCGGTTCCGCCTGCCACGGCGGCAGATACCGGTCCTGGCCACGCTCGCCCTCCTGCTGGTCATGTACGGCATCGGCGTATCGCAGTACACGGCGTTCTCGAACGTCCAGGTCATCTTCAACGTCTTCATCGACAACAGCTTCCTGCTCGTGGTCGCGATCGGGATGACCTTCGTGATCCTCACCGGTGGCATCGACCTGTCGGTCGGCTCCGTCGTCGCGATGACGGCGATGGTGTCGGCCTGGCTGCTCCAGGAGGGCCTGCCGGCGGCGCTGGTGCTCGTCATCGCCCTGCTCATCGGGCCGACGCTCGGCCTGCTGATGGGCTGCGTCATCCACTTCTTCGAGATCCAGCCGTTCATCGTCACACTCGCCGGGATGTTCTTCGCCCGGGGCATGTGCACGTTCATCTCCGGCTCGTCCATCCCGATCACCGACGGGTTCTGGACCAGGATGTCGCAGGAGCGCATCGGCGACCCCCGGGGCAACTTCGTGTCGATCAGTGTGCTGATCGCCTTCGTCGTGGTCGCCGTCGCCGCGTACACGCTGGCCTACACCCGGTTGGGACGCAACGTGTACGCGATCGGCGGCAACCCGCAGTCGGCCCTGCTGATGGGCCTGCCGGTGGGGCGGACCCGGATCGCCGTCTACACGATCAGTGGCCTGTGCTCGGCGATCGGCGGGATCCTGTTGTCCTTCTACACCCTCTCCGGCGCGCCGTTGATCGCCGTGGGGATGGAGTTGGACGTCATCGCCGCCGTCGTCATCGGTGGCACGGTGCTGACCGGGGGCGGGGGCTACGTCTTCGGCACGGTGCTCGGCGTGCTCGTCCTGGGCGTGATCCAGACTCTCATCACCTTCGACGGGAGCCTCAACTCCTGGTGGACCAAGATCGTGATTGGTGGTCTGCTCTTCGCGTTCATCCTCCTCCAGCGCCTCATCGGCATTCGTTACAAGTGACCGTTCCTCTCCCGGAAGGCAACCCCATGGCACCACACAACGCACCCGAGATCTGGTTCCTCACCGGCAGCCAGGGCATGTACGGGGAGGAGACGCTCCGGCAGGTGGCCGAGCAGTCTCGCCAGATCGCGGCCGCGCTCGACGACTCGCCGCAGATTCCCGCCCGGGTGGTCTGGAAGCCCGTCCTGACCAACAGCGGTGAGATCCTGCAGGTCTGCCGGGACGCCGCCGCCCAGGGCGCCATCGGGGTCATCGCGTGGATGCACACCTTCTCGCCGGCGAAGATGTGGATCTCCGGTCTCGACGCGTTGCAGACGCCGCTGCTGCACCTGCACACGCAGGCCAACGTCCTGTTGCCGTGGAACGACATCGACATGGACTTCATGAACCTGAACCAGGCCGCCCACGGCGACCGCGAGTTCGGGTACATCCAGACCCGTCTCGGTGTGGCCCGCAAGACGGTGGCCGGGCACGTCAGCGACCCGCGGGTGAGTGCCCGGGTCGGGGCGTGGGCCCGCGCCGCGCTCGGCTGGTCGGCGATGCGGTCGTTGCGCCTGGCCCGCTTCGGCGACAACATGCGCGACGTGGCGGTGACCGAGGGTGACAAGGTCGAGGCGGAGCTGCGGTTCGGGGTGTCGGTCAACACCTACGGCGTCAACGACCTGGTCGAGGTGGTCGACCAGATCACCGACGCGCAGGTGGACGAGCTGGTCAAGGAGTACGAGGGCACGTACCGCGTCGTCGGGGAACTGCTGTCCGGGGGTGAGCGGCACGACTCCCTGCGGTACGCGGCCCGGCTGGAGCTGGGCATGCGTGCCTTCCTGGACGAGGGTGGGTTCCGGGCCTTCACGACGAACTTCGAGGACCTCGGGGGCCTGCGCCAGCTGCCCGGCATCGCCGTACAGCGGCTGATGGCCGATGGCTACGGCTTCGGTGGCGAGGGTGACTGGAAGACCTCGGTGCTGGTCCGGACCCTCAAGGCGATGTCGGTGGGTGTGGACGGCGGTACGTCCTTCATGGAGGACTACACCTACGACCTCACCCCGGGCGAGGAGTTGGTGCTCGGTGCGCACATGCTGGAGGTCTGCCCGACGATCGCCTCCGACGTGCCGAACGTGGAGATCCACCCGCTGAGCATCGGCGGGCGGGAGGACCCGGTCCGCATGGTCTTCGACGCGGCGCCCGGCCCGGCGGTCGTGCTCGGCCTGGCCGACATGGGGGAGCGCTTCCGGCTGGTGGCGAACGAGATCGACGTGGTCGCCCCGCCGCAGCCGCTGCGCCGGTTGCCGGTGGCCCGCGCCGTCTGGCGCCCGCGCCCGGACCTGCCCGGCTCGGCCGAGGCGTGGATCACCGCCGGCGCACCGCACCACACGGTGCTGTCCCAGGCGGTGGGGGTGGAGGAGTTGCACGACCTGGCCGAGATGAGCCGCACCGAGCTGGTCGTCATCGACGCCGACACCCAGACCCGCCGCTTCGCTGACGAGCTGCGCTGGAACCAGGCCTACTACCGGTTGGCACGCGGCTTCTGACCCATTCGCACGGGAAGTCCGGAAACGGGTGGTCCGTCCTTGCCTTCGGGCCAGGGTGGACCACCCGTTCGCGCATGGTCCTGGCAGGAACGCGGGTCGGCTGTGTTACGCCTTGACTAACAGCATGTTATCGCTCACAGTCTATAGCCAAGATGGTCGATGTCTTGACTGTCCGGCCATGCGCGCGTTCCACCCCCTCGGTTGCGGCACCTCGTCGCCGCGACGGTCGGGCTGGCGGTGTTAGCGATCACAAGGTCGGACGCCGGTCAACTCGGTGCCCCGCCCGGTGCCGCGGACGCCGACCCAGACCGCTCGGTTCGCGTCAGCAGAGGAGGATCATGCTTTCCATCGGTCGGGTTCCCCGGGGTGCGCCACGTCGGCGCGGGTGGTTGTCGAGACTCGCTGTCGCCGCTATGACACTGGTGGTCGGTGGCGCGGCCGTAGCCGTCGCCGCAGCGCCCGCGTCAGCGGCGACTGTCGACACCAGCGCGTGGTACGTGTTGGTGAACCGCAACAGCGGTAAGGCCCTGGACGTGTACAACCTGGCGACGAACGACGGCGCCCGGATCACCCAGTGGGCCCGCAACAACGGCAACCAGCAGCAGTGGCAGTTCGTCGACTCCGGCGGTGGCTACTACCGGTTGAAGTCGCGGCTGTCGAGCAAGGTGCTCGACGTCTACCAGCGCTCGACCGCCAACGGTGCGTCGATCGTGCAGTGGTCGGACAACAACGGCACCAACCAGCAGTTCCGGTTGGCCGATTCGGACAGCGGCTACGTCCGGTTGATCAATCGGAACAGCAACAGGGTCATGGAGGTGCAGGGCGCCTCGACCGCTGACGGCGGCAACATCGTGCAGTACGACGACTGGAACGGCGCCAACCAGCAGTGGCAGCTCGTCCGCGTCGACGGTGGCACCGACCCCACCACACCGCCGCCGACCACGCCGCCCCCGGGGAACGGCACGTTCTCGAACCCGGCGATCTGGCAGGACTTTGCCGACGTCGACATCATCCGGGTCGACAACGTGTACTACCTGACGTCGTCCACCATGCACTACTCGCCGGGCGCGCCGGTGCTGCGCTCCTACGACCTGGTGAACTGGGAGTTCGCCGGGCACGCCGTGCCCCGGCTCGACTTCGGCTCGAAGTACGACATGAGCGGCGGTAACGCGTACGTCGACGGGATCTGGGCGTCGACGCTGAACTACCGGCCGAGCAACCGGACGTACTACTGGGCCGGGTGCATCGACTTCGCGCAGACCCACATCTACACCGCGTCCGCCGTCGACAGCACCTGGAGCAAGCACACCACCATCCCGAACTGCTACTACGACGCCGGCCTGCTGTTCGACGACAACGACACCCCGTACATCGCGTACGGCAACGGCACCATCAGCGTCGCCCAGCTCTCCGCCGACGGGAAGTCCCAGGTCCGCGCCCAGCAGGTCTACCAGACGCCGTCGAGCATCGGGACGCTGGAGGGCGCCCGCTTCTACAAGCGCAACGGCGCCTACTACATCTGGCTCACCCGCCCGGCCAACGGCCAGTACGTGCTGAAGTCGACGAACGGCCCGTTCGGCCCGTACGAACAGCGGCAGGTGCTGCTCAACCTGCCCGGCCCGATCTCCGGTGGCGGTGTGCCGCACCAGGGCGGGCTGGTGCAGACCCAGAACGGCGACTGGTACTACATGTCCTTCGTCGACGCGTACCCCGGTGGTCGGATGCCCGCCCTGGCACCGATCACCTGGACCGGCGACGGTTGGCCGGTGCTGCAGACGGTGAACGGCACGTGGGGCAGCTCGTACCCGAAGCCGAACCTGCCCGCGCCGCCCCGGGCGGTCAAGCCGCTCACCGGCACCGACACGTTCGCCGGCACCACGCTCGGCCCGCAGTGGGAGTGGAACCACAACCCGGACAACAGCAAGTGGTCGGTCAACAACGGGCTGAACCTGCAGACCGCCACCGTCACCAACGACCTGTACAAGGCGCGCAACACGCTGACCCACCGCATCCAGGGGCCCACCTCGACCGCGACCATCGAGCTGGACTACTCCACCATGCGCGACGGTGATCGCACCGGCCTGGCGGTGCTGCGCAACTCGTCGGCCTGGATCGGAGTCCGACGGGACAACGGGTCCACCCGGCTGGTCATGCAGAACGGCCTGACGATGGACGGCAGCTGGAACACCACCAGCACCGGCAGCGAGGTGGCGAGCACCGCCGTCTCGGGTGGTCGGATCTGGTTGCGCGCCAACGCCGACATCAGACCCGGCTCCGGCCGACAGGCCCGCTTCTCGTACAGCACGGACGGGGTCAACTTCACCTCGTTCGGCAACGCCCTGACCCTGGCGAACAACTGGCAGTTCTTCATGGGCTACCGGTTCGCCATCTTCAACCACGCGACCCAGGCGCTCGGCGGCGCGGTCACCGTGCGCCGATTCGACCTGACAACACCGTGACACCACTCACACAACGAATGGTCTGACCAGCGGCGCTGGCGGACACGTGCCCGCCGGCACGTCGAGTCGGCGCCACCGCTGGTCCTCGCCGGCCTGCTCCACGCTCTGTCCGAGGGCGTAGGGCAGGCCGGCGTGCCATCGCGCATCGACGCAGGACGACGGTCGGCTGCGTACTCCAGGCAGGGGTTGGGTTGTGCGTCTCTGGTGCGTTGCGCAGTCCACCGACAGGCATGCCGTGTTCGGGGCGGCGGCTGGCGTAGACTGTCGGCGATCCAGCGCTGGTCACCTGGGATTCAGCACCGGCGTGGTGACTGAGCGAGGGGGATCGGGCCGGGCCGCTCCAGTCGACGTCGACGAGCTGCGGGCCGGAGATGTAGCGGGGGGAGCGAAATGGCCGTCCACGGTCCCGCGATGACGGATGTTGCTCGTCTCGCCGGTGTCTCCCATCAGACGGTGTCGCGGGTGCTCAACGGGCACCCCAACGTACGTGAGCAGACCCGGCTGCGTGTGCGGGCGGCGATCGCCGAGCTCGGCTACCGCCCCAATGGCGCGGCACGCGCGTTGGTGACCGGTCGATCGCAGGTCATCGGCGTGGTCGCTCAGAACACCACGCTCTACGGTCCGGCGTCCCTGCTGGCCGCGTTGGAGCAGACCGCGGCCGAGGAGGGTTTCGCGGTCAGTGTCGGCAGCGTCCGCAACCTCGACCATCGGTCCATCTCGGCGGCCGTCGAGCGGCATCTGTCGCACCGGGTCGCCGGCATCGTGGTCATCGCGCCCGTCGAGTCGGCGGGTGAGGCGCTGGAGCGTCTACCGAAGGACGTCCCGTTGGTCACCGTCGACGGTGACCCGAGCCGACCCGTGCCGTTGGTGACCGTCGACCAGGTGGCGGGCGCCCGTGCGGCGACCCAACACCTGCTCGACGCGGGGCACCGCACCGTCTGGCACGTCTCGGGGCCGTCCGACTGGTTCGACAGCGTCGGTCGCATCGACGGCTGGCGGGAGGCGCTGCTGGCCGCCGGCCTGGTGCCACCGCCGCTGATGCCGGGGGACTGGTCCGCGTCCTCCGGTTACCGGTGCGGGCAGATGTTGGCGCGGATGCCGGAGGTCACCGCCGTCTTCACCGCCAACGACCACCTCGCCCTGGGCGTGCTGCGGGCGTTGCACGAGTTCGGCCGGCGGGTGCCCGACGACATCAGCGTGGTCGGCTTCGACGACGTGCCGGAGGCGGCGTACTTCATCCCGCCGCTGACCACCGTCCGTCCGGACTTCGACGCGGTCGCGCGGGCGAGTCTGCAGATGCTGCTGAGCCAGATCGAGTCGGGCACCGGTGGCGCGTTGCGACAGACGGTCGCCCCGACCCTGGTCGCCCGCGAGAGCGTCGCCCCACCGCGTCGCTGACGACGTCCGGCCGTACCGCGTCGCTGACGACGTCCGGCCGTACCGCGTCGCTGACGACGTCCGGCCCACCGCGTCGTTGACGTCCGGCCGTACCGCGTCCCTCCGGTCAGGCGGTCGACGGCCGACGTGCCTGTCCGTGATTGGGTGGCTCGCCCTGTCCCAGCGCGCTGCGGTCGGGTCTGCCCGCTGCCCGCTGCGTACGGCCGATAAGACCCGGCTCAATCGCTCCACGGCCTCATCTATCGATGAGCAGCAATGCGATGCGGGGAAGGTATTGAACCTCGTGAAATGTGACCGTAACATGATGGACGTCTCTGTTAACGCTAACAACAATTGGCGTCCAGCTATCGGGTCACCGACCGGAGATCGTAGTCAGGGGCGGACGTCACCGACAAGGAGGTTCGATGAACCGCATCACTCGAGGTCGACGCTGGGGGAGCGTACTGGCGGCCGGCCTGCTCCTCGCCGGCACCCTGGTCGGCCTCCGCGCCCCGGCGGCGCAGGCGCTGGACAATGGCGTGGCGCGTACTCCCCCGATGGGTTGGAATTCGTGGAACTCGTTCGGCTGCAACATCAACGAGGCGCTGATCCGGACCACGGCGGATGCGATCGTCAGCAGCGGGATGCGGGACCTGGGTTACGAGTACGTCGTGGTCGACGACTGCTGGTTCAACCCGAACCGGGACTCCTCCGGCAACATCCAGGGCGACCCGACCCGGTTCCCCAGCGGAATGAAGGCGCTCGGCGACTACCTGCACGCCCGGGGCCTGAAGTTCGGTCTCTACCAGGTGCCGGTCGACAAGACCTGCGCGCAGTACTTCGGCGCCTACCCCGGTGCCACCGGTAGCCGGGGCCACGAGGTGCAGGACGCACGCCAGTTCGCCGCCTGGGGTGTCGACTTCCTCAAGTACGACTGGTGCTCGCCGGAGGGCAGCATCAACGACCAGGTGGCCACCTTCGCCAAGATGCGGGACGCGCTGGCCGCCACCGGCCGACCGATCGTCTACAGCATCAACCCGAACAGCATCCACGCCAAGACCGGCCCGCAGCGCAACTGGGGCGACGTGGCCAACATGTGGCGGACCACCGAGGACATCACCAACGCGTGGGACACCGGTCAGACCAACGGTTACCCGATGGGCATCCAGAACATCATCAACGTGACCGTTCCGCTGGCCTCCTACGCGCGCCCGGGTGGGTTCAACGACCCGGACATGATGGAGGTCGGTCGCGGCGGCATGAACGACACGGAGATGCGCAGCCACTTCGCGATGTGGGCGATCATGGCGTCGCCGTTGATCGCCGGCAACGACGTCCGGAACATGAACGCCGCGACGCAGACCATCCTCAAGAACGCCAACCTGATCGCGATCAACCAGGACTCCCTCGGGTTGCAGGGGACGCAGGTGTCGTTCGACGGTACGCGTCGGGTGCTGGCCAAGCGGCTCGCCAACGGTGACGTCGCCGTGGCCCTCTTCAACCAGAGCGGCTCGACGACGACGATCTCGACCACGGCCGCGGCCATCGGCAAGTCCGGCTCGTCGTTCACGCTGGTGGACGCGTGGACCGGTGGCACCAGCTCCAGCAGCGGCACCATCAGTGCCAGCGTCCCGGCGCACGGCACGGTCGTGTACCGGGTCAGTGGTGGCGGGACGACTCCTCCGACGACGCCGCCGCCGACCACGTCGAGCGCGTATGCCAGCGCCGCCTCCGGCCGCTGCCTCGACGTGCCGAACAGCAACACGACCAACGGCACGCAGCCGGTCATCTGGGACTGCAACGGCGCCGCCAACCAGAGCTGGACCAGGACCGGTCAGACCCTGCAGTCCCTCGGCAAGTGCCTGGACGCTCCGCCGAACGCCGCGGCCGGCGCCAAGGTGCAGATCTGGGACTGCAACGGCGGGACCAACCAGCAGTGGACGGTCAACGCCAACGGGACGATCAGCGGAGTCCAGTCCGGGCTCTGCCTCGACGTCAACAACAACGGCACGGCCAACGGCACCACGGTGATCCTCTGGAACTGCACCGCGGCGGCCAACCAGCGGTGGTCGCAGCGGTAGCTGAGACCGTCTCTTCTGTCGGTGCCCGTGGGCGACTACCGTCGTCCCCGGGCATCGGCGTGTCAGGCGTCGGACTGACCCCGGAGAGTCGCCGCGTCCTCACTCCGGGCCGATTGACTGCATGGCTACGCTCGCCTGGATGCTCCGTTACGAGACCGTGACACCGGTATTTCGGGCGAGGTGTTGACGCAACCTATGTGAGCGCTAACACTACCCGAAAGATGACAGTTGGGCCCCGGCAGTCAGCGGGGGAGTCCAGAGAGGAGAACCCCGTGCGCAGGAAATTCCTGGTTGCTCTCGGCAGCGCGGCGCTGGCACTGAGCCTTGCGGCGTGCAGTGGCGAGGGGGCGGGCAGCGACGGCGACAAGAGCGGCGAGAAGCCCAGCGACCTGACCATTGGCGTGTCGATGCCGACCCAGACGTCGGAGCGGTGGATCGCCGACGGCAACGCGGTGAAGTCCAAGCTTGAGGCGAAGGGCTACAAGGTCGACCTCCAGTACGCCGGCGACGACATCCCCACGCAGTCGCAGCAGGTCGACCAGATGATCACCCAGGGTGCGGATGTCCTGGTGATCGCGGCGATCGACGGTACGGCGCTCAACAGCCAGCTGCAGGCCGCCGCAGCCGCGAAGATCCCGGTCATCTCCTACGACCGGCTGATCCGCGGCAGCAAGGACGTCGACTTCTACGTCAGCTTCGACAACTACAAGGTCGGCGTCGCCCAGGGCACCGCGCTGCTCGTCGGTCTCGGGCTGCTGAACAAGGACGGCTCGAAGGGCACGGCCAAGGGTCCGCTGAACGTCGAGCTCTTCGCCGGGTCGCTCGACGACAACAACACCCAGTACTTCTACGGCGGTGCGATGGACACGCTGAAGCCGTTCATCGAGGACGGCACGCTGGTCGTCAAGTCCAAGCAGACCACCCCCGAGCAGGTCGCCATCCTGCGGTGGCAGCAGGAGACCGCGCAGAAGCGGATGGAGAACCTGCTCACCTCCAGCTACAACGACGGCTCGAAGGTCGACGGGGTGCTGTCCCCGTACGACGGCATCTCCCGCGGCATCATCACCGCCCTGCAGAACGCCGGCTACGGCAGCGGCGCGAAGAAGCTCCCGGTGGTGACCGGCCAGGACGCGGAGATCGCCTCGATCAAGCTGATCAACGACGGCGTGCAGAACTCCACGGTCTTCAAGGACACCCGACTGCTGGCCGAGCAGGCCGTCAACGCGTCTGAGGCGTTCCTCCAGAAGAAGCAGCCGCAGGCCAACGACACCCAGACGTACAACAACGGCGTCAAGGTCGTCCCGGCGTACCTGCTGCCGATCGCCACGGTCTACAAGGACGACATCAAGGCGACGCTGATCGACTCGGGTTACTGGACGGCGGAAGAGGTCGCCGCCGGCCAGGCCAAGAAGTAAAGCCACTCGTCGGGCCCGGCGGTCTCCGCCGGGCCCGATGCCGTGGCGTACCACGTCCGACCTGACAGAGGACAGTGACCATGGACGACACCATCCTTGAGATGCGCCGCATCACGAAGACCTTCCCCGGCGTGACCGCGCTGGAGGACGTCACCCTCTCCGTCCGTCGCGGGGAGATCCACGCCATCTGCGGGGAGAACGGCGCCGGTAAGTCAACCCTGATGAAGGTGCTGTCCGGCGTCCACCCGTCCGGCTCGTACGACGGTGAGATCCTCTTCGACGGCAAACCGATGCAGTTCCGGGGCATCCGCGACAGCGAGGCCAACGGCATCGTCATCATCCACCAGGAGCTCGCCCTGGTGCCGTACCTGTCGATCGCGGAGAACATCTTCCTCGGCAACGAGCGGCGTGGCCGCAGCGGGCTCATCGACTGGAACCTGGCCAACGCCGAGGCGGCGAAGCTGCTGGCGTCCGTCGGGCTGCACGAGAACCCGGTCACCCCGGTCATCCAGCTCGGCGTGGGCAAGCAACAGCTGGTGGAGATCGCCAAGGCGCTGTCGAAGAAGGTGAAGCTGCTCATCCTGGACGAGCCGACCGCCGCGCTCAACGACATCGACTCGGCTCACCTGCTCGACCTGCTGCGGGCACTCCGGGACCAGGGCATCACCTGCATCATGATCTCGCACAAGCTCAACGAGATCATGGCCATCGCCGACGCGACGACCGTCATCCGGGACGGGCGCACGGTGGAGACCCTCGACATGAAGTCCGACGACGTGACCCAGCAGCGGATCATCCGGGGCATGGTCGGCCGTGACCTGGACAGCTTCTACCCCGACCGTGAGTCGTCCCCGGGCGAAGAGGTCCTCCGCGTCGAGGACTGGACGGCGCGGCACCCGGTCCAGGACCGGATGGTCGTCGAGGGCGTCAACCTGTCCGTGCGCGCCGGTGAGGTCGTCGGCATCGCGGGTCTGATGGGCGCCGGACGTACCGAGCTGGCGATGAGCGTGTTCGGTCGGTCGTACGGGCGCGACATCAGCGGCCGACTGTTCGTGCGCGGTCGCGAGGTGCAGGCGCGTACGGTGGCCGAGGCGATCGACAACGGCATCGCCTACGTCACCGAGGACCGCAAGCACTACGGCCTCAACCTCATCGACGACGTGCGGCGCAACGTCTCCGCCGCCGCGTTGGACCGCCTGTCCCGGTTGGGCTGGGTGAACGGCAACGAGGAGATCAAGGTTGCCGAGGCGAGCCGCCAGGAGATGAACATCCGGACGCCCAGCGTCATGGCGGTGGTCGGCAAGCTCTCCGGCGGCAACCAGCAGAAGGTCGTGCTGTCGAAGTGGCTGTTCACCGACCCGGACGTGCTGATCCTGGACGAACCCACCCGCGGGATCGACGTCGGGGCCAAGTACGAGATCTACACGATCATCAACCGGCTGGTGGCCGCCGGCAAAGCAGTGATCGTCATCTCCTCCGAGCTGCCGGAGCTGCTCGGGATGTGCGACCGCATCTACACCCTCGCCGCCGGCCGGATCACCGGTGAGATGCCGGTGGCCGAGGCGACTCAGGAGAGCCTCATGGAGCTGATGACCAAGGACAAGGAGCTCGTCGGATGACCGACATCAAGACCCCTTCGACGGAGCGCCCGACGCCTCCGGACAGCGCGCCCGCCGCCGCCCTGCACAGCGGGACGAGCGACCTGCGGGCGTTGGTGTTGAACAACCTGCGGCAGAGCGGGATCTACGTCGCCCTGGTCGTCATCGTCGCGCTCTTCGCGATCCTGACCGACGGGGTGCTGCTGAGCCCCGGCAACATCACCAACATCGTCCTCCAGTACTCGTACATCCTGGTGCTCGCGATCGGCATGGTCATCCTGATCATCGGCGGGCACATCGACCTGTCGGTCGGATCGGTCGTCGCGTTGACCGGAGCGGTCTCCGCCGTCCTGGTGATCCAGCAGGGCCATCCCTGGTGGGTGGGTGTCCTGGCGGCACTCGCCGTCGGCGTCGCGGTCGGTGCCTGGCACGGCTTCTGGGTGGCGTACGCCGGCATTCCGGCCTTCATCGTGACCCTGGCGGGCATGCTGCTGTTCCGGGGCCTCACCCTGCGGGTGCTCGACAACATCTCGCTGTCGCCGTTCCCGGCCGAATACCAGAAGGTCGCTGCGGGCTTCCTCAACGGCCTGCTCGGCGGTAACGGCTTCGACGCCTTCACGTTGCTGATCGGCGCCGTCGCCGTGGCCGGCTACGCGGTGAGCGGTTTCCGCACCCGCGTGGCGCGCATCCGCTACCAGCAGCACGTCGAGTCGTTCCCGCTGTTCGTCGCCCGGGTCGTCCTGGTCGGCGCAGTCATCATGTACTTCGCCTGGCAGTTGGCGCACGCCCGCGGTCTGCCGATCGTGCTGATCATCCTCGCGGTCCTCGTGCTGGTCTACGGCCTGGTCACCCGGCGCACCGTCTTCGGTCGCCAGGTCTACGCGATCGGCGGCAACCTGTCGGCGGCGGCACTGTCCGGCGTGAAGGTCCGGACCGTCAACTTCTGGATGTTCGTCAACATGGGCTTCCTGGCCGCGGTGGCCGGCGTCATCTACTCCTCGCGGTCCAACGGCGCCCAACCCGCCGCCGGCAACATGTTCGAGCTGGACGCGATCGCCGCGGCCTTCATCGGCGGCGCCGCGGTCACCGGTGGCGTGGGTACCGTGGTCGGCGCGATGGTCGGCGGTCTGATCATGGCGGTGATGAGCAACGGCATGCAGCTGATGGGCATCGACCAGTCGACCCAGTCGGTGGTGAAGGGCCTCGTCCTGCTCGTCGCGGTCGCCTTCGACGTCTACAACAAGCGTCGGGCCGGCACGGCCCGCTGACCCCCCGACGGTACGCACGTGTGCCCCCGCCCGTTCTCCGGGCGGGGGCACACGTCGTTCAGCGGTCGCCGTTCGCTCGTTGGCCGTTTGTGCGGTGGTGCCCTTCGTTCGGTGGTGCGGTTCGTTGAGCGGCGCCATGGGCCGCCGTCCGGATCCGCTTCGTCCCCCCGCGCGTGAACCGCACAGGCCCAACACTCCTGCGGGCATGGATGTGGGTCGTGGTGGGAGGGGTCCCGCTGCACCGCGAACGGTGCAGCGGGATCACACCGTCAGTGGCAGTTGCCGGTGCCGGTGTCGTTGTAGGTCTGCCCGGCCACCGGCACGAACTGCCAGTCGTAGCTGCCGGAGTGCAGGGTGAACTTCAGGACGCCCCACGCCGAGCTGTTGCGCGCCTCGCTGTTGGGCTGGATGGTGCCGAAGCCGTAGTGGCTCGCCCCGCCCATGCCGGCGACGAAGCTGCGCAGACCCCGACTGCTGTCGGCGCCACCGGAGGGGTTCATCGGCGCGAACCGTTCGTACACGTGGTTGTGCCCCCACACCACGACGTCGGCGTTGTAGTCGTAGAGCGCCTGGTACAGCGGGCGCGTCGACGTCGACGGCGCGTGGTTGGAGCTGGACGTGAACAGCGGGTGGTGCCAGTACGCCAGCGTGCACGGCTTGCTGGTGGCGGCCAGGTCGGCGCGCAGCCACTGCTCCTGCGTCGATCCGGCCGACATGCTGATGTTCGAGTTCAGCGACACGATGTGCCAGTTGCCGAGGTCGAACGAGTAGTAGCCGCGACCGCTCGGGCCGGCGGACGTACCGAAGTAGTTGTAGTAGCCGGTCGCTCCCGACGTGTTGTAGTCGTGGTTGCCCGGTGACGGCCGGGTGCGCGACTTGTGCCGACCCCAGGTGGGCTCGTAATAGCTGTTGAACTGCGACGCGGTGCCGCTGCTGTAGACGTTGTCGCCGGTGGTGAAGACCGTGCCGGAGATGTTGTCGAGCAGCGCGGCGGTGGCGCTGTCGCCGGAGCCGGAGTCGGCGATGTCGCCCGCGCCGACGAACACCGGGTCACCGGACGGAGGCGTCGTGGTCCCGGTGGTGACCACCAGCTGCGGGGCGTCCGCGCCACTCTCGCGGGTGTCGTAGTACGCGCCGTCACCGCTGGCGGAGGTCGCACCGAAGCTGTACGTGCCGTTGCCGGTCACCGCCGCCGTGACGTCGACCTCGTACCAGGTGTTGCCGCTGACCGCGCCGATCGTGCCGAGCGTGGCACCGTCGATGGCCGGCTGGTTGTTCCAGGTGGTGCCGGTCTCCGACCAGGTCGTGTTGGACATCCGGCGGAACGTGCCACCGGCGTCGCTGCCGCTGTTGCCGCTGATCGTGCGCAGCCGCAGCTTGGCGGTGGTCACCGTGCCGCTCACGCCGCTCACCGTGAAGCGCAGGAACGAGCGTCGCACGGGCGAGTTGTCGACCACGATCTGCGTGGACGTGCCGTAGCTGGTGGAGGCCGTGTCGCTCTGGACGTAGGTGTCGGCGACCGGCGTGAACGTCACGCTCGCGGCCGACGCCGCGCCAGCGCCGGTCACGACGACGGCGGCGGTCGCGGCGAGGACCACCGTGACCACCCCCAGCGTCACCGGCGGACGGGGGAATCGAATGTCCATCCAGGACTCCTTACCTCGTGGGAAGAGCGCAAGGAATGTAGGAAGGTCGATGAGCCGGCGGACGACGGACGGATGAACAGTGCGTCCCGGCAGGCGAACACCTCGGTGTTGGGAGCCCGTTCATCCGTCCCTCGTCCGGATGCCACCCGCGATCCGTTGTGCCGTCTCCACTGAGTACGGACGATGGCTGCCCGTCGACCGACGATCCGAGGAGCTGCTCGTGTACCTGTCGACCGTCTCCCGGCCGGCCGCCGACCCGCCGGAGTCGGGGCCACGGCGCCGACGGTTGGCGATGGTCAGCGGCAACGTCGTCGCCCTCGGTACGGTCAGTTTGATCACCGACGTCTCGGCCGAGATGGTGGCCGCCGTCCTGCCCCTCTACCTGGTGCTGGGTCTGCAACTCAGCCCGGTGGCGTTCGGCGTGCTCGACGGCGTCCACACCGGCGCGACAGCGCTGCTGCGGGTCGTCGGCGGCTATGCCGCCGACCGGTTTCAGCGGCGCAAGCTGATCGCGGGTCTCGGCTACACGCTCTCGGCGGTCGCGAAGCTCGGCCTGCTGCTCGCCGGTCGGTCGGTACCGGCGATCGGCGCCGTCATCGCCGTCGACCGGCTCGGCAAGGGTGTCCGCAGCGCACCGCGCGACGCCCTGATCACGCTCTCCACCCCACCGGAGGCGCTGGGTCGGGCGTTCGGGGTGCACCGGGCGATGGACAGCGTGGGCGCCTTCCTCGGGCCCCTCGCGGCGTTCGCGGTTCTGCTGGTCGTGGGGCAGTCGTACGACGCGGTGTTCGTGACCAGCTTCTGCATCGCAGCCCTGGCCGTGGTCGTCCTCGTGCTCTTCGTCCGGGAGCGGTCACCCGGCGAGGTGGCGGACGGGCCGAACGAGCCGAAGGTCTCCGTCCGGGAGGCCCTCGGGCTGTTCCGTGGCGGGCCTGCCCGTCGACTCGTGCTGGCCGCGGCGATGCTCGGGCTGGCCACCATCGGCGACGGGTTCGTCTACCTGTTGCTGCAGCGTCGGGAGGATCTCGGCCTGCGCTGGTTCCCGCTGCTCGCGGTGGGCACCAGCCTGGCGTACCTGCTGCTCGCCGCCCCGCTCGGCGTACTCGCCGACCGGATCGGCCGGCTGCCCGTGGTGATCGGGGGCTACACCGCCCTCGGTGCGACGTACCTGCTGCTGGCCGGTCCGGTCGACGGTTGGCCGCTGATCGTGCTGACGCTGACGCTCTACGGCGCGTTCTACGCGGCAACCGACGGCGTGCTCATCGCGCTCGCCGGCCCGGTCCTGCCGGCACGGCTGCGGACCACCGGGATCGCGCTCGTGCAGACCGGGCAGGCCCTGGCGTACCTCGTCTCGTCGGTCCTGTTCGGTCTTGCCTGGCAGGCGTTCGGCCCGGAGACCGCGATCCGCGCGGCGGCCGTCGCGGTCGCCGGGGTCCTGGTCCTCACGCTGCTCCTGCTGGTCTCCCCGTCCCGCCTGAACACCCGGAAGGTGCTCCGATGACCGCGATGTCGACCCGGGCGAAACTCGGCGTGGTGATCGCCTCGGCTGTGCTGCTGGGCAGTGTGGCGGCCGGCTACGTGGCCGTGGCGGCGGAGACCACCCCGACGCCGCCTCCCGCCGCCGGCGACCAGGCGGTCACCCTGACACCCGGCCCGCGCCTGCTGGCGATCACCGACCGGCACGTCTCCACCGTCGCCACGGCCGATCCCACCGGGCCGCGCACCGTCTCCGGCCTGGAATGCCTCCGGGTGTACGCCGCCGCCGGCACCGGTGTCTGCCTGAAGCCGGAGACCGCGTGGTCGTACCAGATGGTCGTGCTCGACGCCGCGCTGCGTCAGACCCGGACGATCAGCGTGCCGGGTCTGCCGAACCGGGCCCGGGTCTCGGCCTCCGGGCGGATGGTCTCCTGGACGACGTTCGTCGGCGGCGACTCCTACACCTCCAGCGGTTTCTCCACCCGCACCGGAATCCTCGACACCAGCAGCGGTGCCACGGTGGCCTCGCTGGAGGAGTTCGCGATCACGAAGGACGGTCGGCGCTACCGCCACCCGGACGTCAACTACTGGGGTGTCACCTTCACCGCCGACGACAACCGCTTCTACGCGACCATGTCGACCGGGGGTAGGAGGTACCTCGTCCGGGGTGACTTCGCCGCCCGTACGGTCGAGACGCTGAAGGAGAACGTCGAGTGCCCGTCGCTGTCACCGGACGGCAGCCGGCTCGCGTTCAAGGAGGCCGTCGACGCCGATCCGGCGAAGGGCTGGCGGCTCTCGGTCCTCGATCTGGCGACCATGCGGGTCACCGCGACGGCCGAGACGGCAAGCGTCGACGACCAGGCCGCCTGGCTGGACGGTGCCACGCTGGCCTACACGCTGCGACAGGACGACGGCCGGCCGGACGTGTGGAGCGTCCCGGCGGACGGGTCCGGCGCGCCGAAGTTGGTGATCCCGGGCGCCGAGTCGCCGTCCCCGCTCACCTGACGGTCCGGCTCCCTCGGACGGCCAGGACACCTGACCGCCTTGGCGCGGACAGCATTCCGTCATGCGGGATTTCGTGCCGCAGCCATCGCCGTTCATCGACGTTCCCGAGGCTGCTGACCATGACAAGGTTGAGCCGTCGCATCTTCGTCCTCAGTGGACTGGTGACCGCCGGCGTCGCGGTGACACCCCGCCAGGGTGCCCGCGCCGCGGTGCCGTACCCCTTCAAGCTCGGTGTGGCGTCCGGTGACCCGGCGCCCGACAGCGTGGTCCTCTGGACCCGGCTGGCACCGTCACCGCTCAACGCCGATGGGCAGGGCGGCATGGCCAACGCCGATGTGACCGTCGAGTGGCAGGTGTCCACCACCGACCGGTTCACCTCGCTGGTCGCCTCCGGCTCGGTGGTCGCCCGCTACGCCGACGCGCACTCCGTGCACGCGATCGCGGGCGGGCTCGCCGCCGACTCCGACTACTACTACCGGTTCCGGGCCCAGGGTCAGATCTCCCCGGTCGGGCGGACCCGGACCGCCCCGGCACCCAGTTCCTTCGGCCGCGACCTGGTGATGGCCTTCGCCTCCTGCGCGCACTACGAGGCCGGCTACTACACCGCGTACCGCCGGATGGCCGAGGACAACCCCGGGCTGATCCTGCACCTCGGGGACTACATCTACGAGGGAGGCGTCAACACGTCCGCGGTGCGCCAGCACTTCGGCGCCGAGATCGTGTCGCTGGCCGACTACCGCCGCCGGTACGCGCTCTACAAGTCCGACCCGGACCTGCAGGCGGCACACGCGGCGGCACCCTGGCTGGTGGTGCCGGACGACCACGAGGTGGAGAACAACTACGCCAACATGGTCCGCAACGACAGCAGCCCCACGCTGACCGCCGCGCAGTGGACCGCCCGGCGGACCGCCGCGTACCGGGCCTACTACGAGAACATGCCGCTGCGACCGGCCTCCGCCGCGAACGGCAACAGCATCCCGCTGTACCGACGCGTCCGGTGGGGACAGCTCGCCACCTTCCACATGCTCGACACCCGACAATTCCGCGACGACCAGGCGTGCGGTGACGGCTGGAAGGTGTGCGCGGACGCGGACCTGGCCTCCCGGTCCCTGACCGGGGCTACCCAGGAGGCGTGGCTGCTCGACGGGTTGGCCCAGCGCTACGGCACCTGGGACATCCTCGGTCAGCAGGTCTTCTTCGCCCGCCAGTTCGACGCCGCCGGGGCGGCCAGCATGGACGCCTGGGACGGCTACCGGGCGTCCCGCAGCCGGATCCAGACCGGCTGGCAGCAACGCGGGGTGCGCAACCCGCTGGTGCTCACCGGCGACGTACACAAGTCGTGGGCGAACGAGCTCAAGGCCGACTACGCCAACCCGTCGTCCGCCACCATCGGCACCGAGCTGGTCTGCACCTCGATCACCTCCTCCGGCAACGGCACCGGAAGCACCACCGTCCCGAACGCGGCGACCAACCCGCACCTGAAGTTCCACTCGGACCGGCGGGGCTACGTGCGTACCACGATCAGTCGCAGCCAGGTCCGCGCGGACTTCCGCGCGCTCAACACGGTGACCGAACACGGCGCGGCGGCGTCCACCGTGCGCTCGTTCGTGATCCTCGACGGCCAGCCCGGCCTCCAGGCCGGGTAAGGGAGAGCCACCATGACCGCAATCACCGCACTGCTCACCGCGTCCCTGCTCGTCCCGAACCTGGCACCGGCCCCGACCGCCATGACCGCCGAGGCGGTCACCTGGACCACCGCGAACAGCGTCGCCACCGGCGACCAGGACCTGCCCTCCATCGCCATGAACCGCAACGGTCAGGTCGCGGTGGCGTGGGAGGACGACCGGGACAGCAGCGCACCCGAGGACGACACCCACAGCGAGATCTACCTGCGGCTGTTCCGCGACGGCACCCCCGGTTACGAGCTGAAGCTCTCCAACGGCGGCACCAGCGGGGCCGCCTGGCGGCACATCAGCCCGGACGTCGGGCTCGACGACCGGGGCAACGCCGTGGTGGTCTGGGCCGCCGACGGCGACGGCAACGGCGTCTACAACATCCAGTACCGGGTGGTCTCGCCGACCGGGGCGGTGCTCGGCTCGGGGCAGGCCAACGCCTCCGACGCCGGGCAGCAGATCTGGCCGAAGGTCGGGGTCGACCCGGACGGTGCGCCGACCACCGCCGCGGTCGGGTTCACCGTGGTCTGGGAGGACGTGCAGGGGACCGCACCCGCCACCGTGAAGGCCGCCGGCTTCACCGCGCCCACCACCAAGGGGTACGAGGTGACGGCCTCGCAGACGACGGGTACGCACCACCGCCCCGACGTGGCGGTGTCGGCGTCCGGCGAGGCGCTTGTGGTCTGGGACGAGGATGCCGACGCGAACGGCTCGTACAACATCGGTCTGACCCGGCTGGCCCGGTCCACCGGCGCGGTGGTGCTGTCCCGGCGGACGGCCAACGCGCAGAGCGGCGGGCAGCAGCAGCGCGCCTCGGTCGCGGCGAACTTCGCCGGTGACTTCACCGTCGGCTGGCAGTCCGACCACACCGGCACCCGGGGTGTCTGGGCGCGATCGTTCACCGCGGCCGGCACGGCCCGGCACGGCGAGGTCGCGGTCTCCACCGGGTCTGGTGCCATCGCGCCCAGTGTCGGCATCGACGACCAGGACAACGTCGTGGTGGGCTGGACGGTGTCGGGCGCCAACCCGGACGTCTGGGCCCGGGGCCTCAACCCGGACGGCACCTTCGACGGTCGGCTGCCGGCCCAGGCGCTGAGCCAGACCACGACCGGTCGCCAGGAGCACTTCGCCGTCGCCGCGTCGCCCTGGGGAGAGGTGAGCGTCTGCTACACCGACGACAACGACGGGAACACCTTCGACCAGGTGCTCCTCGGGCTGGGTACGACGAACTCCACCTGGCTGATGTCCGCCGACGAACTGCGCCGGCTGAAGGCGCGGGGCACCCCGACCCACTGAGCCGGGCCGTCCACCGCGCACGGGGCCGCGCGGGTTGATCCACTCGGGTTTGGTGAAGTCGCGGTGTCCTGCCAGCTTGGGCTCAAGTGGTTGTTGCAACGGGGTGGATTCTCGTCAGGATGAGGGGTCATGCCGGGGCAGAGGTTGTCGTCCGCGGAGCGGGCGCAGATTGAGGTGTTGTTCGGTCAGGGATTGACGTTCC